>JAICEG010000147.1 GCA_025924295.1 Vicinamibacteria bacterium | reverse complement strand
TGGAACGGCTCCGCAACCGGTCAGTTTTTTACTTGGCGGCAGCGGCGAGCGGCTTTCCCTTCTCGACGATGTAGGTCGCCAGCACGCGCGTCCGGCCGGAGCCCTTGTTGGTCGCGTTGTGCACCGTGCCGGCCGGGACGAAGAATGTCTCCCCGGCTTTGAGCGTCACCGTCGGCTTGCCCGCCTGTTCGAAGACCAGCGTCCCCTCGAGCAGGTATCCCGCCTCTTCACCCGGGTGCGTGTGGGGACCGACGGTCGCGCCCGGCTGGAACTCTGCGAGGGCGCTGACGACTTCCCGTCCGGGCGTCGATAGATCGCCTCGCTGAATCACGGTCCGCGAGAAACCAGGCTGCTGAGCGCTCATCGTTGCGACGGCAACGAGGACCCCGAGGATGACTAAGGCTCTCATCGAGAACTCCCTTCAGATGACCGGTCAAGAGGCACAAGGCAAAGGTGAGGTCAAAGGTAACAAGTCAGAGGTCAAAGGTGGTAAGTCAAAGAGTACTCCCCATGAAGAATCGTGTCCCCGTCCGCTTCGCGGTGGCTGGCGTCTTGTGCATCTTCGGAGGCGAGGCGCTGTGCATTCTTGGCCCGTTGCGTTACGAGCAGCAGGTTCATGTGATCTGCCACGTGATCCTTTATGCGGGCGTCGGTCTCGTTGCGCTCGCCGCGCTCGTACACTGGAGGGTCCGCTGACGATCCTCGCGCTACGACATTAGAGGTAGGATCCGCGCTATGACTTTGCCGACCCGACTCCTGTGCCTTGCTCTCGTTGGCTTCGCCGGCGTATCGCTCCTCGCACAGAGCCCCGGCGGCACACCGTTCCGAATCGAGCGTCTCGATCCCGCGCTCGACGCCATCGTCGCGCCCGACGCGAAGCTCGAAGAGCTGGCCACTGGCTTCGCGTTGACGGAGGGCCCGGTATGGGTGGGAGAAGGACAACAGGGTTACCTGCTTTTCAGTGACAACGCGGGAAACGTCATCTACAAGTACGAGCCAGGGAAGCCGATCGCCGCGTTCCTCGAGAAGAGCGGCTTCACGGGGACAGACAACACGAAGGTCGGCGCGCAGACCGTGATGGGCCGCGTCGGGATTCTTCTCATTGGATCGAACGGGCTCGCGCTCGACCCACAGGGCCGCCTCGTTGTCACCGCGATGAACGATCGGACCGTCTACCGGCTCGAGCAGGACGGCTCACGCACGGTCCTCGCCGATCGCTTTGACGGCAAGCGCTTCAACGGCCCGAACGACATCGTCATCAAGTCGAACGGCGCGATCTACTTCACCGACAGCGTGTGGGGTCTGAGGGGTGCGGCCAACGACCCGGCGCGAGAGTTGCCGTTCAGCGGATTCTTCCTGGTCAAGGACGGCAAGGTGACGTTGCTCGGCGGGGACAAGGACGCCAAGGGCATGTTCCCCAACGGCATCACGCTGTCGCCGGACGAGAGGTACCTCTACGTGACCGCCGGCGGCGGACGCACGATGCGCTACGACATCATGCCAGACGACACCGTCGCCAACGGGCGTCTCTTCGTGGAGCACGGATCGGACGGGATGCGTGTCGATCAGAAGGGCAACCTCTACACGACAAGCGGCGGCGGCCCGGGGGTGGTTCAAATCACGTCGCCGGAAGGCAAGCCGCTCGGCCGGCTGCATCTGCCTCAGCCGACGTCCGAGCCTCGAGTGAGGATTTGCGCAACGAACGTCGCATTCGGTGATGCCGACAACCGCGGCCTCTACATCACCGCGTGCACCCATCTCTTCAAAATCCGTGTGAATCAGCCGGGTGTACGGCCGGGACGGCGATAGGACAGATGAGTTGTTCCTTGCCAAAAATTTGCTGAAATCAGGGCTGAAGGGATTGTCTAATGGAGTTGTATGGGTGAGATGTCCATGAGCGGGAATAGTGTGTCGCGCGGTCGAGGCTGTCTGGCGGGACTGCTCCTGCTGGCAGCGGCAGGATCGAGCGCAGCGGCCGACCGCGATACGCGACTGGCCGATGCGGCCATGCGCCGGGACGTCACGGCCGTGCGCACGCTGATCGGGCAGAAGGTCGACGTCAACGTTGCGGGCCAGGACGGCACGCCGGCTCTCCATTGGGCCGTCCGAGTCGACGACATCGATACGGCAAAGTTGCTGCTGGGCGCCGGTGCTCAGGTCACGTTGGCCAATCGCTATGGGCTCACGCCGCTGGCCATCGCCGCCAGCAACGGCAACGCCGCGATGATCGGTGTGCTGGTCGACGCTGGCGCCAACGTGAACGCGCCGGACCCCGCCGGCGAGACGCCATTGATGAACGCGACACGCGTCGGGCGCATCGATGCGGTCACCGCGCTCCTCGATCGGGGCGCGACGGTCGACGCGACCGACGAAACCTTTCAACAGACTGCCTTGATGGTAGCGGTCCGCGAGAACCATCCCGACGTCGTGAAGCTGCTGATCGCACGCGGCGCGTCGGTGAATGCGAAGACCAGAACGGGACGTTCGCCGGCCTGGGTGCTGCCCAATTCGGTACCGGGCTTCGGCCACGGTATCGGCATCGTCCGAGGCGGATTGCCGGCGCGTGGCTCGCGCGCACCGATCCCGGGAGCGATGACGCCGCTGCTCTATGCCGCGCGCGACGGGCGCATGGACATCGTCGGCATGCTGCTCGACGCGGGTGCCGACATCAACCAGCGCGACGCCAACGACATCCCTCCGCTGATCACGGCCATCACGAACAATCATCCCGACGTTGCGCGGTTCCTGATCGACCGGGGTGCGGACATCAAGGCCGTCGACTGGTACGGTCGAACGCCATTATGGGCGGCGGTCGAGACGCGAAACATGGACGTGGACAACGCCACGTTCGTCAACAGCATCGACCGCGCTCCCTACCTCGAGCTGATCCAGCTGCTGCTCGACCGGGGCGCCGATCCGAATGCGCGGACCAAAGAAGTGCCTCCCATACGGCGGGACTTCCTGCGCATCACCGGTTCGCTGTCGTGGGTGGACTTCACGGGTCAGACAGCGTTCCTGACCGCTGCGCTCGCGGGCGATCTCACGGTGATGAAGCTGCTCCTCAAGCACGGGGCGGATCCACACATCGCCACGTTCTCCGGCACGACACCGCTGATGGCGGCGGCCGGCGTCAACTGGGTCTTCGACCAGACGTTCGACGAAGGGCAGGCCGCGCTGCTCGATACCGTCAAGTTCTGTGTCGAGCTCGGCATGGACGTCAATGCCGTGAACTCCATGGGACTGACAGCGCTGCACGGCGCGGCAAACAGAGGGTCTGACGAGATCATTCGCTACCTCGTGCAGCAGGGCGCACGGCTCGACATCAAGGATGCCGAAGGGCGCACGCCAATGACGTGGGCCGAGGGTGTCTTCCTCGCAACTCACCCGGCGCGGCCGAAGGCCAGCTCGATCGAGTTGCTCAAGCAGTTGGCGGCGAACCCGGCACCAGCGAAACCATGACCTATCGGAAACGAACCCTGTTTGGAGCCATCCCGATTGCCGCCTGCGTGTGGGCGGGTGCGCTCGCACTCGTGTCGACTGCAGTCGAGCCAGTCGATGCGCAGCGGCCTCAGCCGGCCGCGGCCGCGAGCAATCCCAACCCCGAGGCGGCGTTCCTGACGCAGTACTGCATCGGCTGCCACAACCAGCGCGTCAAGACCGCCGGGCTGGCACTCGATACGTTGGACGTCGCGCAGGTGGGGCACGACGCTGAGACCTGGGAAAAGGTCGTCAAGAAGATCCGCACCGGCATGATGCCGCCGAGCGGCGCTCGTCGTCCCGAGCGCACCGCGCTCAATGGCTTCGCGACGGAGCTCGAGACGCGGCTCGACCGCGCGGCCGACCCGAACGCCGCACTCTCGACTCCGGCGCTGCATCGGCTGAACCGCACGGAGTACGCGAACGCGATCCGCGATCTGCTGGCGCTCGACATCGATGTCAACGTGTTGCTGCCAGCCGATGGATCGAGCCAGGGCTTTGACAATCTTGCCGAGGCGCTCGCCGTGTCGCCCGCGCTCATCCAGGGTTACGTATCCGCGGCAATGAAGATCAGCCGGTTGGCGGTTGGCGACAAGACCATGGCGCCGTCGCAGGTGACGTTCACACCGCCGCCGGGTCTCGCCCAGGATCGTCACATCGACGGGCTGCCACTCGGTACCCGCGGGGGCCTGCTGATTCAGCACACCTTCCCGCTCGATGCCGAGTACGACTTCGCACTGGGCGGCCGTGGCGGCGGGCCCAACATCGACATCACCATCGATGGCGAACAGGTGAAAGCAGAGAACCCGCGCAACTTCCGTCTGAAGGTGGCAGCGGGACCGCACACCATCGGCATGTCGCTGCCCGATCGTCAACGCGGCGCGGGCGTCGACGAAATCTACTCTGACTTCCGCACGAATGCCGCCTTCACCAACCCGGGCGGCGTGCCGAGCCTCGTGATCACCGGCCCGCACAACGTGACAGGCGTGGGCGACACACCGAGCCGCCGCAAGCTTTTCACCTGTCGACCGGCGTCAGCCGCGGAAGAAACCTCGTGCGCACGGTCGATCCTGACGACCTTCGCGCGGCGCGCGTATCGTGGTCCGGTGAGCCCTGCCGAGATCGACACGCTCATGGAGTTCTATCGCAAGGGGCGTCAGACCGGCGATTTCGAATCGGGCATCCAGGAAGCGGTGGCGCGTGTGCTCGTCGCGCCGCGCTTCACGTATCGCTCGGAAGAAGATCCTGCCAACGTCGCATCGGGGCAGGTCTATCGGGTGAGCGACGTTGCGCTGGCATCGCGACTGTCCTTCTTTCTGTGGAGCAGTATTCCCGACGACGAGCTGATCGATGTGGCGACGAAGGGTCGGCTGCGTGACCCCAAGGTCCTCGACCAGCAGGTCAAGCGCATGCTCGCGGACGAGAAGGCGGACGCGCTGGTCGAGAACTTCGCCGGTCAGTGGCTCTATCTGCGTGAGCTCGAGCACCTGCAGACGGAGGCCAGGAACTTCGACGAGAACCTGCGCAGGTCATTCCGCCGCGAGACCGAGCTCCTGTTCAGAACGATCGTGCGCGACGATCGCAGTCTCATCGATCTGATCGACGCGGATTTCACGTTCGTCGACGAGCGGCTGGCGCGTCACTACGGCATCCCCAACGTTCGCGGAAGTCATTTCCGACGCGTGCAGCTCCCGCCCGACAGCCCGCGGCGAGGACTGCTCGGCCACGGCAGCGTGCTGACGGTGACGTCGATCGCGACGCGAACCTCACCGGTCGCGCGCGGCAAGTGGGTGCTCGAAAATCTGCTGGGAACGCCGGCCCCGGTGCCGCCGCCGGGCGTCGAGACGAATCTCGGGGGCGAGGAAGGCGCCAAGACGAGCTCATTGAGGCAGCGCCTGGAGGCGCACCGCGCCAGCCCGGTGTGTGCGTCCTGCCATCGCATCATGGATCCGATGGGGTTCGCGCTCGAGAACTTCGATCTCATCGGGCAATGGCGTGAGTTCGATGGACCAACGAAGATCGACTCCACCGGTCAGCTCGCCGACGGCACGCCGGTGAACGGCCCCGCCGACCTGCGCCAGGCGGTGCTGACCCGGTCCGATGCGTTCATGACGATTGCAGCCGAAAAGCTGTTCACTTACGCATTGGGACGTCCTGTGCATTCGTACGACATGCCGACCGTGCGAGGGATTGTGCGACGGGCCGCGGCGAACGACAATCGATTCTCGGCTTTGATAACGGGCATCATCGAGAGCGACGCGTTTCAGAAACGGATCAAGAAGTAGGCCGGGTCTTCAGACCCGGCGATGGTAGAGACCATGAGCTTCATAACCAAGACTCACCTGTCGCGTCGTACCTTCCTCCACGGCGTGGGCGTCACGATGGCGCTGCCGCTGCTGGAATCAATGATTCCTGCTGCCACCGCTCTCGCTCAGACCGCCGCGGGGCCGCGCACGCGACTGGGCTGTATCTACTTCCCCCATGGCGCCATCATGCCGAGGTGGACGCCGGCCAAGGAAGGTTCCGGGTACGACCTCCCGGATATCCTGCAGCCGATCAAGCCGTTCTACGATCAGGTCAACGTCATCAGCGACCTGCGACACGCCATGGCTTACGGCAGCGGCGCCACAGCCAATCACAATCGCGCGGCCGCCGCGTTTCTGAGTGGAGCCTTCGCAGAGGTTGGAGCGCAACCATCGCTCGGCATCACGGTCGATCAGATCGCCGCACAGAAGATCGGGCAGGACACGCCGCTTCCTTCGATCGAGCTGACCATCGAGGAACCGAGCCTGAACTGTGGTGACGGCCTGAGCTGTTCCTACCGTGACACGATCTCCTGGCAGGGGCCACACGCACCGCTCCCGATGCAGAACAACCCGCAGGTCGTCTTCGAGCGCCTGTTCGGGGACGGCAACACGGCTGCGCAGCGAAAAGCCCGGCGCGATCAGTCGATCAGCCTGCTCGATTCCGTGCTCGATGAGGCGTCGACACTTCAGCGCCGATTGCCGGCGACAGACCGTTCTCGTCTCGATCAGTACCTGACCGACGTCCGCGAGATCGAGCGGCGCGTGCAGAAGGCGGGACAGCAACTTTCGGACGATCTTCCGATTCCGGCGGCACCGACAGGAGTCCCGCGAGATGTCGAGGAACACATCAAGCTGATGTACGACCTGCAGGTGCTGGCGTGGCAAGCGGAGATCACTCGTGTCTCCACGTTCCTGATGTGCAAGGAGTTGAGCGGGCAGACGTATCCGAAGAGCGGAATCCGTGACGCGTTCCACACGCTGTCACACCACTCCAACGTGCCTGATAACATCAGTCGCTTCGCCGTCCTGAACATGTACCATGTCGCCCTCTTCGCGTACTTCCTCGACAAGCTGCAGGCGACTCCGGATGGCGACGGCACGCTGCTCGATCACTCGCTGGTGTTGTACGGCAGCGGCTTGAGCGACGGCAACCAGCACAATCACACGGACCTGCCGATCCTGCTCGCTGGCGGAGCGTCAGGCCGGCTCAAGGGCGGCCGCCACCTGCGCCATCAAAAGAACACGCCGATGGCTAACCTGCTGGTCGCAATGCTCGAGAAGCTCGACGTCACGACCGACAAGCTCGGCGACAGCACCGGCCCGATCAGTTTGTAGTGCGCGGATTGATGAACGTTCAGCGGTAAAGACCCGCGGCAGACGCCGCGGGTTTCGCGCTGAACGCGGCCGGCCACGGCACGAGCGCGCCGACCCGGCGGCGATACTCGGAGTAGTCCTCCGGGAACACCTGCATCATGATCGCTTCTTCGAATCGCATTCGAAGGCCGATACACACCGCCCAGCCCGCAAGTGCAACGGCCAGCGGCCAGGTCGGATGCGACAGGATCAGACCCAGGTAGCACAGGCATCCGCCGCTGTAGATAGGATGTCTCGCCAGACGATACGGTCCCGTCGTCACGAGACGGCGCACCGCGGGCTCGGTCGCAAACGCGAACCGAAGATGCCACACGGCCCAGATCTGCATGAAGATGCCGATGAGCGCCGATCCGAAGCCAGCCAGGCCCAGACCCGCGTTGCTCGTGAGAGCGAGCCATTCCGGCCGGAATAGCGACGCATACTGCACGAAGCCGTAGAGGCCGAACCCTCCGAGGTAGGCCACGATCCGCGCGAACGGATTCTGCTCGCGCCGCCGCGGCTGGTCGCGCACGAGAAACGAGCCTGCGGCCACGAGCATGTGAACGATGCCGGGCAGGAGGAACAGCGTGAGCGCCGGCGCCCGCACGACCGTGAGCACTGCCACGGAAGCGTGCGCGACAAACCCGACCCAGTCACTGGCTCGTCGTCGACGGGGGGACAAATCGGCGTCGGACTGTGAACGCAAAGCAGCACGAAGAGTGCACACCCGGTACCAGGGCACGAAAACCCGCAGGCTCCAGCGATTGTGAGGATCGCGGCGCATCCTCACGCCGCGCGGGGAGACAGAATCGTCAGCGGATGACGAAGGTCGTCAGACGATGCTCGCCAGCAGGAGGACGACCGCCAGCGCACCGGCCGTCTGCCACGCCAGCTCCGTTCGCTTGCGGAGAAATGCGGTGCCGACGATGAGAACGGCGGCAGCGGCCATCAGGAAGCGGCCGTAGAGCTCGTCGAAGCTCTCGACTTCCTTCACGATGTCAGCGCGGCGCCGGAGCCGGTCCACGATGCGGAAGGCCACGATCCGATCGGGCTCGTCACCGATCTCGAAGTACTCGCCGCCGCCTGCAACGGCGAGCTGCACGAGGGAAGCTCGATCGAGCACCGATCGAATCACCGGCGGTGGCCTCGTCCCATCCGGCCTTGCCGGCTCCGGGATCATGCCACCCGTCGACGTGCCGATGCCGACGACATGCACGGGAATCTGCATGGCGCGCGCGTTCTGAATCGCCGTCGCCACCGTGCCACTCCACGCCTGGCCATCGGAGATCACCAGGAAGGCCTTCGGGTTTCCATTCTTCCCGAAGACCTCTTCGTCCTTCTCGACCAGGCGCAGGCCCCAGCGAATACCCTCTTCGATATTCGTGTCCCACGTCGTCGTGTTCTCGAGCCTGAAGGGAGAGTGATCGCCGAGATGATCGATGAAGAAGAACAGGGCGTTGGGGTCCTTGGTGAGCCGCACCTGAGGCGCAGCGAGCTGGGCGAAGAGAGCGAGTGCCACGCGATCGCCCTGCCAGCTGAGGGTCTCCGCAAACGTTCGAAGGAACTGCACCGAGCGGCGCCAGCGATCGGGGCGCACATCGGCGACGTACATCGACGCCGACGCGTCCTGCAGGACGACGACGTCAGCGCTCGCTTTCCGCACGGTCGACACGAGCGCCTGCGGCCGCGCGAGCGCAACGATGCAGAGCGCAGTTGCCACGAGCACTGCTGCCCAGAACGCCAGGTCGCCAACGGCACCAAGTCGCTCGCGTATCGGCAGCGCGCGCCTCGTTCTCATCCGCTTCAGGTCGCCGCGCCGGCGAGCGAGCCGCCAGGTCCAGACCACGAACAAGGCTGCCGGCAGAACCAGCAGCCAGAGGTAGAGCGGCTCGGCGAACCTGAACGAATCGAGCGCGATGCGGGGCAGGTTGAACATCAGCCCTTACGGTCCTTGGCCGAGGCCTTACCCGCTTCTCCGCCGGTCGGGTTCTTCTCACCCTGCTCGAGCGGGATGTAGATCTGGAAGCCTTCCTGGCTCGTCGCGGGCGTTGGAGCGCCGGACTCGCCGTTGTCGGACTCTTCCTCGTTCTCCTTCGGCGGCGGAGGCTGGCTCCCTTTCGCGGCAGCGTCGCGCAGGCGGATCATGTACTCGTAGTTGAAGGCGGCATCCGGATGCCACGTGTTGTTCTTCAGCACGGTGAGGTAACCGGCGGCGGTCTCCTCGAGTGCCTTCACCGTGGACCCCTTGTCCTTGAACTGCCGCTGGTTCACCCGGTATGCGGAGTTCGCGACAACGAGTTGCAACTCGACGTTCTCTTCGTCGACCGCGGCGACCGGCTCGGCTCCAGCTGGCAGGACCACGTCGTACTGACGCTGCCAGTACTGAATCGCCGCCTGGCGCGCACGAATTTCCTGGCGTGCGTCGCTGCCGAGGAACGGCACGAACCGCGCCTGGTTCGCGTACTGCTCGGCCTCGATCAGGCTCTCCTGCGCCGGCTCGTACTGCAGCGTCGACAAGCGTTGTCCGGCGTCAGCCATGTGGCTGTCGAGTCGAGCGACGCCGATGAACGCGTACCCGACCAGCGCCAATACAATCGCAGCAATGGCAAGTCCGATGGTGCTTCGCATGTTCTTGCTCTCCGCCGGGTCCACACATCAGGACCCGGCCTACGGAAACGTCCGGAAAATCCCGAAACTCAACTTCAACGTCGCCGCGGTGAACCACAACCCCACGGCAATGAGTGCCCAACCCGCAAAGCGCGGACGACGAATGCTGTACTCGCGCGTTTCGATTCGCCCCGGCGACAACCGGTCGATCTCGCGCAACGCGCGCGCGATCGATTCATCGTCATACGCTGCGTAGAAGCGCCCGCCCGTTCGTTCAACCGTGGCCTTCCAGATCTTGTCCTGCAGGATCTCGCCCTCACGCCGGTTGTACGCGGTGCGCATCATGTAGACGGGAATCTTCCAGGTGCGGGCCTCGTTGACGACGCGCTCGAGGTCGGCCTTCTGCTGATTGAGCTGCGAGTCGCGTCCGTCGGTGAAGACGATCATCAGGTTGCCGGAGGCGTTGGTGAAGTCGAACGTCCGGAACAACTGCGTGGCCTGATCGATGCCCTCGATGATCGTCGTGCCCCAGTCCGGGAACCGTCCCCACTCGGCGGGGTCGCCGACGAGACGGGTGCTGAGCAGGACGTTCTCGTAGTCGTTGGTGAATGGCGTGACGACGTAGGCGAAGTTGCCGAATTGGATCAGGGCGACGAGATCTCGATACGGCCCGTTCATCCGCCTTCGAATGAACTGTTCGGCGGCGGCGACGGCGGTAAAGAAGGTCGATTCGCCCGGCCGCTTGGCCTCCGACTCGAACCGGATCACCATGCTCGTGGAGCCATCGACGAGCAAGGCGATGCGGCGGCCGGGGTAGGACACCTCCTCGCGCGCGAATCCCGTGAGCGGATCGGCCAGCGCGATTGCAAAGAACGGTACTCCTGCGACGAACAGCAGGAGCGGCAGGTGCCGCACGAGGCTGAGCGGCGAACGGCGCATGACCGGCAGCACCGCGGGCAATGCGAGTTTCCCACGCAGCGATCCGCGCCGCATGAAGCTGACCAGCAAGACCAGCAGCGCGACGCCCAGCAGGACGACGAACACGAGCAGGGCATCACGCACGCCGCCGAACTCGAGGTCGGTCCAGCGGGTACGCGCCCACTCATCCCACGTGGTGCGAAGCGCGATCAGGAGGTCTTGCAGGCGTGGCATTCAGGTCTACGCACCCGTAAACGACTTCACCAGCGCAGCGGCGGTTCGCATCGGCCACCGCGCGCTCGCGCGCAGGCTGCGGATCGCGTCCTTGCTCG
>JAICEG010000146.1 GCA_025924295.1 Vicinamibacteria bacterium | reverse complement strand
GAGATGGCGCAACGCATCCGCGAACGGTACTTTGGGGCCGGCTCTCAGATGATCCAGGTGAACTTCGGTGTCACGCCGCTCAACATGGACCAGGCCGTCCGGCGCTTCGTCCTTGAAGTGGACGGCCAGTCATTCGTCTATCAGCACGGACCTGAGCGAACACAGCCCGCAACCTGGCCAGGGCCCAAGCCTGGCACTGCCGTGGCGTCGTTCGAAGACGCCGCCAGTGGCCGTCCGAATATCGCGTTCACAGGTCCCTGGGCCTGGTTCCGGCTGCTCGATGGGGCGCAGGTACGAAAAGAATCAGATCTTCGTTATGAGGTGACGTTGGAAAAGGGCGGGTACAAAGCACTCGTTCGGATCGATGCTGCGAGCGTGGTCAACCCGTTCGGAGAGCGCCATCTCCAGCAGTTCCGCTGCGAACCCTGAGCACCCATGTCTCTCGTGCTCGAAGTCGGCTTCTACGGCAAGCTGCCCAGCCACGGCGACTTCCTCCGGCGGCGGGTGTCGGACGCGTTTGTCGGCGTCTGGGACGGGTGGCTCCAGGAGTGTCTGACGGCGAGCCGCACCTCTCTGGGCGATCGCTGGCTCGAGATCTATCTCACGAGCCCGGTGTGGCGGGTCGCCTGCGCCGCCGGAACGTGTGGTCCGTCGCCGGTAATCGGGGTCATGGCGCCGAGCGTCGATCGCGTCGGACGTTACTTCCCGCTGACACTCGTGGCGGAGTTGCCGCCCCAGACGCCACAGTTACTGACCGCCGTGTTCGGCGCCAGGACGTTCTTCGATGCTGCCGAACGCATCGTCGTCGATACATTCGAACAGGAGTTCGTTGACTTCGAGGCCTTCGACGAACAGCTGGTGTTGCTCGGCAGAGATCTCGAGTCGTGCCTCATCGTTCCGAATGTCGTGCTGGAAACCGGCGCCCCGTCCCCGCTCGATGACGGGGCCGAAGGCTGGCAGATCCCGATTGGATCGACCAGCGACCTGGGTGAAGCGTTCACCCAGCTGCTGTCGCAGCGGCTCTCGGCGCTGTACGAACCGATGGTGTTGTGGTGGACCGAAGGGTCGGCGGTTGTTCCGCCGAGTTGCCTGCTCGTGAAAGGGCTCCCTCATCCGGACTCGTTCACGGCACTGCTCGATGGCTCGTGGCGTGAGCGTCGATGGCGTTCGATCCCGGCGCATGTCGAATCCGGTCCCGCCCAGGCGGAACCGCTCGTCGAGGAGCTGGCGCCGCCGCGATTCCGCTCGGCAGCGGCTAGCGACGTGGGCCGCGTGCGCGAAATCAATCAGGACTCGTTCCTCGAGCGCACCGACGTCGGCATCTGGGTGGTTGCAGACGGGTTGGGTGGACACAGCGACGGCGAGGTCGCGAGCCGCATGGTCTGCGACGCGCTGGCCGACATGGTGCCTGACTCGAGCTTCGAGGATCTCGTGGACACGGCGCGGCGGCGTGTCGGCGAGGTCAACGATCATCTCGTGCGCGCGGCGAATCGTCCGGTGAATGCCGTGCAGAGTGGCAGCACCATCGTGGCGCTGCTGGCGCGCGGCACCCGGTATGCCGTGCTGTGGGCAGGGGACAGCCGCGCGTATCGCTGGAGAGACGGCCGACTCGAGCAGTTGACGCGCGACCACAGCCTGGCGGCCGAGACTGGGGCCAACGGCGCCGACTCACATGCCATCACTCGGGCAGTTGGTGGCGAGGCCACGCTGGAACTCGATGTTCACAGGGATCGGGTCCATCGAGGGGACCGGTTTCTGCTCTGTTCGGATGGGCTGACCCGCACGGTATCGCATGAGCAGCTCGAGCGATGGCTGGCGCACGAGAATATCGATCGCGCGGTCCAGTCGCTGATTGCGGCTGCGCTCGAGACGGGTGGACCGGATAACGTCACCGCCCTGGTGGTCGAGGCGTTCGGATGACGCAAACATCAGAATTCACGGGAGTTCTCAGAAAGGGTTACCCGATGGCCCGATCGTCGGCCAGTCGTACTTTTGGGCTTTCGCCTTTCGAGAGAAGCCGCTAGAATCCGACTCGCCTTGAACTTACGGGGGATCGAGTTCGCTGCGATGACAGCTGTCGTTCTACTAAGTAGCGGGGACGTACGAGTCGCATCCAGGGGGTGCGCGTGAATGCCCGATGGGACGGGCACGGCCTGCTCGAGCCGATTTCTGAAGCCGAGCCGTGCGGTAAAAACCTGGAGTATTCGGAGGCCTTAGGGGCTTTCGACCTATTCCAGATCTTCGGGCAGTCCTCGCTCGATCTCGATCCGCAGGAGCCCCGGAAGAATCGGCCACCGAATTGGGGGGAGATCAAGGATCTGGCACTCGAGACGCTGAAGACCAGCAAGGATCTCCGGCTGCTGGCGCACCTGGGATCGGCGCTGCTCAGAACGGACGGTGTGCCTGCCTTTGCGGAGACGCTCGACGTGGCGTCACAGTGGCTCGAACGACACTGGGATCAGGTGTACCCGCTCGTCGATGAAGATGCCATCTTTCGACGGAATGCGCTGAACTGCTTCGCTGATCCCGTCGCCGTCGTGGACGGGTTGCGACGGATACCACTCGTCAGCAGCCGTCAGCACGGTCAGTTCAGTCTTCGCGACCTCGAGGTCGCCACCGGGCAGCTCGCCGCGGGGCAATCCGAGGAGAAGGCGGATGAGGCGCAGATACGCGCGGCATTCAGTGCGACGCCGCTCGACGAGTTGAAGGGGCTGAGCGATGCGGTGAGCCGCGCTCTGAGCGCGTTGAGCAGCATCGATGGGATCATGCGGCGGCATGCCGGGGTCGAGGCCGCGCCGACGATCGACCCGCTATCGTCGCAGTTGAAGAAGATGGACGTGGTGCTTCGCGCGCAGGTCGCGGCGCACCCGGATGCGGGCGGAGCGGCCGAAGACGTGGTTGGAGAGGCGAGCGCCGAGGGTAACGGCAGAGAAGCGACCATTGCCGTTGGCAGCATCAAGTCACGCCAGGATGCGATCCGCGCGCTCGAGGCTGCCGCCGAGTTCTTTCGCCGCAACGAGCCGTCGAGTCCGATCCCGCTGTTTCTCGATCGGGCGAAGCGGCTGGTCTCGAAGGATTTTCTCGAAGTACTGGCCGACGTCGCACCCGATGCGCTTCCGCAAGCGCGGTCGGCGGGCGGCCTGAAGGACGAGTAGCGAACACAAGCGTGTGCCAGGAGGTGTGTCGTGGCTAAGGCAAGCAGTCAGAAATTCATCGCGAGGAACCGTGCCCCACGCGTGCAGATCGAGTACGACGTGGAACTGTACGGCGCCGAGAAGAAGATTCAGCTGCCATTCGTCATGGGCGTCCTGGCCGATCTGTCGGGAAAGCCGACGGAACCGCTGCCGCCGGTTGCCGATCGCAAGTTCCTCGAGATCGACGTCGACAACTTCGACAGCCGGATGAAGGCGATGAAGCCGCGCGTAGCGTTCCAGGTCCCCAATACGCTGACCGGTGAGGGCAACCTGAACGTCGAGCTCACGTTCGAGAGCATGGACGACTTCTCGCCGGCGGCCGTGGCCGGCAAGGTGGATGCGCTCAACAAGCTGCTCCAGGCGCGGCAGCAGCTGTCGAATCTGATCACCTACATGGACGGCAAGACCGGTGCAGAGGAGCTCGTTGCCAAACTCCTGCAGGATCCGGCACTGCTCAAGACGCTGGCTTCGACGAAGAACGAAGAGCCCGCGTCGTAAACGATTCAACTTACGGAGCGGAGAACAGGCATGGCTGATCCAAAGACCCAGCAGGAGCAAGCGGGCGCAGGCGCGCTCGAAGTCACCGATTTCGATTCTCTGCTGAAGAAAGAGTTCAAGCCGAAGACTGACGAAGCGAAAGAGGCGGTCGAGAAAGCGGTCCGCACGCTCGCTGAGCAGGCCCTCGAGTCGACGACGCTGATCAGCGCCGATGTGGTCAAGTCGATCGAGGCGATCATCGCGCAACTCGATACGAAGCTCACCGAGCAGATCAATCAGATCCTCCACCACGAGGACTTCCAGAAGCTCGAAGGCGCGTGGCGCGGTCTCCACTACCTGGTGAACAACACCGAGACCGACGAGATGCTCAAGATCCGCGTGATGAACATCAGCAAGCTGGATCTGGGCAAGACGCTGAAGCGCTACAAGGGCACGGCCTGGGATCAGAGCCCGATCTTCAAAGGCATCTACGAAGCCGAGTACGGGCAGTTCGGCGGTGAGCCCTTCGGGTGCCTCGTCGGCGACTACTACTTCGACCAGAGCCCTCCCGACGTGGAGTTGCTCGGTGAGATCTCGAAGACGTCGGCAGCCGCCCACTGTCCCTTCATCGCCGGCGCGAGCCCGACGGTCATGCAGATGGGATCGTGGCAGGAGCTCGCCAACCCGCGTGACCTGACGAAGATCTTCCAGACGCCGGAGTACGCGGCGTGGCGCTCGCTCCGAGAGTCGGAAGATTCGCGCTACATCGGGCTGGCCATGCCGCGATTCCTGGCGCGCCTGCCGTATGGAGCGAAGACCGACCCGGTCGAGGAGTTCGATTTCGAAGAAGACACCGGCGCAGCCGATCACACCCGCTACTCGTGGGCCAATGCGGCGTACGCGATGGCCACCAACATCACGCGGTCGTTCAAGATGTACGGCTGGTGCTCGCGGATCCGGGGAGTCGAATCAGGCGGTGCGGTCGAAGGGCTCCCGGTCCATACGTTCCCGACCGACGATGGCGGCGTGGACATGAAGTGCCCGACCGAGATCGCCATCAGCGATCGGCGTGAGGCTGAACTGGCGAAGAACGGGTTCATGCCGCTCATCCACCGGAAGAACTCTGACTTTGCGGCGTTCATCGGCGCGCAGTCGCTCCAGAAGCCGGCTGAGTACGACGACCCCGACGCGACGGCGAATGCCAATCTGGCGGCGCGCCTGCCCTACATGTTCGCCTGCTGCCGGTTTGCGCATTATCTCAAGTGCATCGTTCGCGACAAGATTGGCTCGTTCAAGGAACGCGACGATATGCATCGGTGGCTGAACGACTGGATCATGAACTACGTCGACGGCGACCCGGCCAATTCGTCGGAGACGACCAAGGCGCGCAAGCCGCTCGCGGCGGCGGAGGTCGTCGTCGAGGAGGTCGAAGGGAACCCGGGCTACTACTCGTCGAAGTTCTTCCTGCGTCCGCACTATCAGCTGGAAGGCTTGACGGTGTCGCTGCGGCTCGTGTCGAAGCTGCCATCGGCCAAGGCCGGTTAAACCGAGCTGTCCAGTAAAGAGGCGTTGTGGCTGTCGCGGACATGTTCTTGAAGGTGCACGGTGTCACCGGGGAATCCGGTGACGCCGATCACAAGGGCGAGATCGACGTCGTCTCCTGGTCGTGGGAGATGGAATCGCCGATGGAAACCATGACCGGCGTGGCCAAGGGTCGCGCCGTCGTCGGCGAGTTGAAGATCGTCAAGAAGGTGGACGCAAGTTCACCCACGCTCATGAGTTACCTGCGGACGAACAAGGTCGTGTCGCAGGCCTGTCTCACCGTGCGCAAGGCCGGCGAGAAGCCGCTCGAGTACTTCAGGATCGAACTGCAGAACGCGAAGGTCACGTCGTTGAAGGCCGAATCCGACGGCGACGAGCTCATGGAGCATCTGCAACTGGGATTCTCGAAGATGAAAGTGATCTACACCCCGCAGGGGAAGACCGGCGGGAGTGGTGGCGGCAAGGTCGAGTTCGAAACTGACGCGCACGCCGGGGCCTGACCACTTCGGCGTCTGAAGGGACCCACTTCCATGTCTCTCGAAGCCGCCGAACGAGCCGTCCGTGACGGCGACTTGCAGTCCTCCCTGCGTTTGCTGCAGGAGCAGATCCGCCAACAACCGGCACGCTCGGACCTGCGCGTCTTCCTCTTCCAGTTGTTGTCGGTGATGGGGCAGTGGGAGCGCGCGCTGACGCAGCTCAACGTCGCCGCCGACCTCGACGCCAAGACGCTGGCAATGGCACAGATGTATCGCGAGGCGATCCGCTGCGAGTTGCTGCGCGCCGACGTCTTTGCCGGCAAGACCTCCCCGGTCGTGTTCGGGCAGCCGGAGGAATGGCTTGCGCTGCTGATCGAGTCGATGCTCGTGCACGGACGCTCGCGACCGAACGAGGCGCAGGCCCTTCGCGCCCGCGCGTTCGAATCGGCGCCCGCGACGACCGGATCGCTCGACGGCCAGGCGTTCGAATGGATCGCCGATGCCGACATGCGGCTCGGGCCGGTCTGTGAGGCGGTGATCAACGGCAAGTACTACTGGATTCCGTTCGAGCGGCTGGCGCGCATCGATCTCGAGGCGCCGGTCGATCTGCGCGATGTGGTGTGGATGCCGGCGCACTTCGAGTTCGCCAACGGCGGCGACGCCGTGGGCGTGATACCGACGCGCTACCCGGGATCCGAGAACGCCGAGGAGGCGGCACTGTCGCTCGCGCGCAAGACGGTGTGGCGGGAGGACGCACCGGACGTCTACTCCGGGATCGGCCAGCGAATCCTCGCCACTGACAGCGGCGAACATCCGATCATGGATGTGCGAGCGATCCTGCTCGGCGATGGCGCACATGCGCCGCAAGTGAGCGGGGATGCCTGAGCTGACACCACAGGAGCGGCTGCAGCCGGCCCTCCTCGATCGCCTCACTGACGAGGAGCCGGAGAAGACGCAGGAGCCGCGCGAGAATCGCGTGATGTCGAAGAGCCGCCTGCGCCAGGCGGTGCTTCGCGATCTGGCGTGGCTGTTCAACACCACGCGCCTCGAGGCGGGCGTCGATCTCAGCGCCGCGCCGCAGGCGCGTCAATCGGTGATCAACTTCGGGCTGCCGGCGCTGTCGGGTCGATCGGCAAGCGCCATCGATATCCACGAGCTCGAGCAGGCGATCCGCGATGCGATCGTCGACTTCGAGCCGCGCATCCTGCCGGGCACGCTCCAGGTAAGGGCGGTCATCGAGGCCAGCGCTCTCGATCACCACAACGTCATTGGCGTCGAGATCCATGGACAGCTCTGGGCCCAGCCCGTGCCGCTCGAACTGCTCGTCCGCACGGAGATCGATCTGGAGACCGGGAAGGTCGAGATGGCGGATCTGCTGCCGTCGCGAGTGGTGTAAACAGTCAGGACTCGCTTGTATGGACCCGCGCCTGCTTCGCTACTACAACCTCGAGCTCCAGCACCTGCGGGAGATGGGGGCCGAGTTCGCGCAGCAGTTCCCGAAGATCGCGGCACGCCTCGGCATGAACGGTCTCGAGGTGGCCGACCCCTACGTCGAGCGGCTGCTCGAGGGCGTCGCGTTCATGGCCTCGCGCGTGCAGCTCAAGCTCGACGCGGAGTTCCCGAGGTTCACACAGGCGCTGCTCGAGATCATTCACCCGCACTACCTGGCGCCGACGCCGTCGATGCTCGTGGCGCAGCTTCGACCGGATACGGCGGACGGCAATCTCGCCGGTGGCCGCAAGGTTGTCCCGCGCGGTACCACGATGCTGGGAATTGCGGCGGGTGAGGACGCCACAGCCTGCGAATTCCGAACCGCACATGACGTGACGCTCTGGCCGATTGAGATCGTCTCGGCCAGCTACTTCTCGTTCGCGCCCGACCTGCCGCTCAACCGGCTGACCGTTTCGCAGCGGATCAAGGGGGGCGTGCGTCTCCGGCTCAAGTCCACCGCCGGGCTCAAGTTCGCACAGACCGCGCTCGATCGCCTCACGTTCTTCGTGGCGGGTCGCGATGACGTCGCCAACAAGTTGTGCGAGTTGTGCCTGGCTGCGCCGCTCGGCGTGCTGGTGATGCCGGGCAAGGGCCCGACGGCGTCGTACGACTTCCTGCCAGCGTCGACGGTCCGCCAGGCCGGGTTCGCGGATACCCAGGCGCTCTTGCCGGTGACGGAACGCTCGTTTCAGGGCTACCGGCTGCTGCAGGAGTATTTCTCGTTCCCGCAGCGCTTCCGATTCCTGGAGATCTCCGGGCTGGCGCCGGCCGTGTCGCGGATTGCCGCCGACGAGATCGAAGTCGTCATCCTGCTGGGGCGCGGCGATGGCACGCTCGAACGCGTCGTCGATGCGAGCAACTTCGCGCTGTTCTGCACGCCGGCCATCAACCTGTTTCCCAAGCGCGTCGATCGAATCAATGTCAACGACGCGTCGCACGAGTTTCACGTCGTTCCCGATCGCACACGGCCGCTCGACTTCGAGATCTACCAGGTCACGAACGTGACCGGCCACGGTGTCGGGTCCGACAGCGAGCAGCAGTTCCTGCCGTTCTATGCGGCGTACAGCTCGCAGCGGCGTCACGGGCATCCCGCGTACTTCACGGTGCGCCGCGAACCGCGTCTGCCCTCGTCGATGCAGAAGCGGCGCGGATCGCGCTCGAGCTATATCGGCAGCGAGGTGTTCCTGTCGCTCGTCGATCCGGCACACGCCCCGTTCAGTGGCGATCTGCGTCAGCTGTCGGTCGAGGCGTGGTGCACCAACCGCGATCTCGTGTTGCAGATGCCGATGGGGATCGGCAAGAGCGATTGCACGCTCGACGTCGCGGCGCCGGTGACGAGCATACGGGTGATCAGCGGCCCGAGCCGGCCCTATGCGCCGCTCGCGGATGGCGCCGCCGCGTGGCGGGCGATCAGCCACCTGTCGCTCAACTACCTGTCGCTCGTGAACTCGACGGCGGAGGAGGGCGCGAAGGCGCTGCGGGAGCTGTTGCAGCTCTATGCCACGCCTGCCGAGGAGGGCATGAGACGCCAGGTCGATGGCATCCGCTCGGTGAAGATCGCGCGCGTGGTGCGACGGCTGCACGAGCCCGGACCGCTCGCCTTTGGACGCGGCCTCGAGATCGACGTGTCGGTAGACGAACTGGCGTTCGAGGGCGCCAGTGCCTTTCTCCTGGGCTCCGTGCTCGATCGCTACTTTGCCCGGCACGTCTCATTGAACGCCTTCACCGAAACCGTCCTGAGATCGGAAGGTCGAGGTGAGATCAACCGGTGGGTACCGCAATGGGGCGCGAGACCGACGCTTTAGAGTTCCTGACGTCGCTGTCGGCTGCGCCGTATCAGTACGACTTTTACCAGGCGCTGCGGCGGCTCGAGTGCCTGTATGAGGACAAGCCACGCCTCGGGCGTGCGCTCCGTCCGATCGACGAGCCCGTCAGGCTGGGCCAGGATCCCGATCTGTCGTTTGCTCCGGCGCCGCTGGCGTCCTGCGAGGTGAAGGGAGGGCAGCCACCCCGGCTGCAGGTACGGCTCTTCGGCCTGCTCGGTCCCAACGGTCCGCTGCCACTGCACATCACGGAATACGCCCGCGAACGGCTGCGCAACGCCGGCGATCCGACGCTGAGCCGTTTCCTCGATGTTCTTCATCACCGCTTCCTGTCGTTCTTCTATCAGGCATGGGCGCAGGCGCAACCGCACGTCAACCAGGATCGCCCGGCTACGGATCGGTTTGCCGTCTACGTGGGTGCGTTCCTCGGCGCCGCGCCGGACACATTCCGCCATCGCGATGGCCTGCCCGACGAAGCCAAGTTCTTCCATGTCGGCATGCTCGTGCGCGCGGTCCGCAACGCCGAGGGGCTCGCCTCGATCCTCCGCCACTTCTTCGACGTGCCAGTGGAGATCGAGGAGTTCGTCGGGCACTGGCTCGATCTCGGGGCGGGCGAGCGTACGTATCTCGGGCGCGGGGGTGCGCTGCTCGGCTCTGGCGCCGTGATCGGCGAATCGGTCTGGGACCGGCAGTCGAAGTTTCGCGTTCGCGTCGGGCCGCTCAGCCTGGATGAGTACGAAAGCTTTCTGCCGGGCCGCGAGCCGCTCTCCGAGATGGTCGACTGGGTTCGGCTCTATCTCGGCTTCGAGCTCGACTGGGATCTTCACCTGGTGCTGCGCCGCGATGAGGTTCCGCCGGTGCGGTTGGGTAGCAGCGGAAGACTCGGGTGGACCAGTTGGTTGGGGTCGCGTCGACCGGAAGTCGATGCGGATGATTTGTGCCTGGACGCAGAAGCGTCCCTCTCGCGTTTCGGAGTGTCCGCATGAGTGAGATCAGTCGCAGCGCGCTCTTCGGCAAGCTGAATAGCCTGGCCTACAAGGCGATCGAAGGCGCGACAGTGTTCTGCAAGCTGCGCGGGAATCCGTACGTCGAGCTGGTGCACTGGATACAGCAGATCCTGCAGACCCCCGACTCCGACATCCATCGCATCGTCCGGCACTTCGAGCTCAATTCATCGCTGCTGGCCAAGGATGTCACCGATGCACTCGATCGCTTGCCACGCGGCGCGACGTCGATTTCCGATCTGTCCTCGCACGTCGAGAACGCAGTCGAGCGCGGCTGGGTATACGCCACCCTCATGTATGGCGACAGCCGTGTTCGTACTGGGCACCTCGTCGTCGGGATGCTGAAGACGCCGTCACTGCGCAACGCGCTGATCGCGATTTCGCGGCAGTTCGAGCAGGTGAAGTCGGACACGCTGACCGAGGACTTCGGCCGGATCGTCAATGGATCGCCCGAGGATCAACTGTCGGCTGCCGATGGCACCACGAATGCGGCGCCGGGTGACGCCAGCGGCGCGATGGCCCCGGCGCAGATGGGCAAGCAGGAGGCGCTGAAACGATTTGCGACGGATCTGACCGATCGAGCGCGCAAAGGTCAGATCGATCCGGTCAGCGGGCGCGACGAGGAGATTCGGCAGATCGTCGATATCCTGATGCGCCGGCGGCAGAACAACCCGATCCTGACGGGTGAAGCTGGTGTCGGTAAGACTGCTGTCGTCGAGGGATTCGCCGTCCGCCTCGTGCGCGGCGACGTGCCACCACCACTGCAGAACGTTTCCCTTTACACGCTCGATATCGGGCTCCTGCAGGCCGGTGCGAGCATGAAGGGTGAGTTCGAGAATCGCCTGCGCCAGGTGATCGACGAAGTGCAGGCGTCGACCAAGCCGATCATCCTTTTCGTGGACGAAGCGCACACGCTCATCGGTGCTGGCGGCGCGGCAGGCACCGGCGATGCGGCGAACTTGTTGAAGCCTGCGCTTGCGCGGGGCACGCTGCGGACG
>JAICEG010000145.1 GCA_025924295.1 Vicinamibacteria bacterium | reverse complement strand
CGCCACTCGAATCCTGCCGCCCTGAACACCTCGTCCAGTCCTTCCCGTTCCGCTGCCCTGGCCACGCCGACCGAGCCGGGCACGACGAGCGCCTTGACGTGCCTGGCGACGTGCTTGCCCTTGACGATATGCGCGGCTTCGCGAAGATCCGAGAGCCGTCCGTTCGTGCACGAGCCGATGAAGGCGACGTCCACCTTCATGCCTTCGATCGGTTGCCCGGCTGTGAGGCCCATGTAGCTCAAAGCGTCGGCAATCGCCTTCGGATCCTTCGCGTCGGCCGGCGCCGGCACGCGATCGTGAACGCCAATCGACTGACCCGGGTTGACGCCCCAGGTCACGATCGGTGTCAGTTCGCCCGCGTTGATCTCGACCTCATCGTCGTAGACCGCATCGGCATCCGAGGCAATCGACTTCCACCACGCGCGAGCGCGGTCGAAGGCGTCGCCGGCCGGCGCAAAGGGTCGACCCTTTACGTACTCAAAGGTTGTCTCGTCCGGGTTCACGTAGCCGACACGCGCACCGCCTTCGATCGACATGTTGCAGATCGTCATGCGCTCGTCCATCGACATGCGATCGACGACCTCGCCGGCGTACTCGTAGGCGTAGCCGTTGCCGCCCTGGACACCGAGGCGCTGAATGATCGCGAGAATGACGTCCTTGGCGTAGACACCTTTCGACAGCGCTCCGGTCACGCGGATGCGGCGCACCCTGAGCGGCTCGAGCGCCAGGCACTGCGAGGCGAGCACGTCCCGCACCTGCGATGTGCCGATGCCAAACGCAACGGCGCCAAACGCTCCGTGAGTCGAGGTGTGGCTGTCACCGCACGCGATCGTCATCCCTGGCTGAGTCAGTCCGAGCTCGGGCCCGATGACGTGCACGATCCCCTGGCGGTCGTCGTCGAGCCCTGCGAAGCGGAGGCCGAAATCGCGGACGTTACGCTCGAGCGAGGCCATCATGTCCTCGGCCATCACGTCGAGGAACGGGCGCGTCCGCACTTTCGTCGGGACGATGTGATCGACGGTGGCAAAGGTGCGATCCGGGCGCGCCACTTTCCAGCCTCTGAGACGCAGTTCGTCGAACGCCTGCGGCGAGGTGACCTCGTGCACGAGGTGCAGGCCGATGAAGAGCTGCGTCTGCCCGGTCGGCAATTGCCGAACGGTGTGGAGATCCCAGACTTTCTTGAGAAGTGTCGTGCCCATCAGTCTTCGTGAACTTTCATCGTAGCAGATTCATTTCCCTGCCCGCCGAAGCCCGAAAGGCGAAGGTGGGCGTCCCGAGACCGCGGGGTGGCCGACGAGCGCGCACCGCCACGGACGCTCGACGCCGACGCGAATGCCAATCCTTCTGCTCCACGACGCCGTTCCGGGGGAGAGCCCGCGATCTTCGATCCACAGTGGGCCGCGACTGAGATCCGACCGATTCTGCTTCAGCGTGATGCCGAGCGCCTGCGTGAGATTGCCCGGCCCGCGACAGAGGCCAGCGAGATCGACTGGGCCGTTGCCACGCGAGCGGCGTCGCTGCATCAGCTCGATTCCGTCGAGCGGCTCGAGCGCGCGGATGAGCACGGCGGCCGGTGAGCCTTCGGCCTCGGTGACTGCGTTCACCAGGTTGTGAATACCGTAGTTCAAGTAGACGTAGGCGTGTCCCGGCGGGCCATATAACGGTGCGTTGCGCTTCGTGGGCCCGGGTGCCGCGTGACACGCAGGATCGTCTTCGCCGATATAGGCCTCGACCTCGACGATCATCCCCGCTGCGATGCCCGCGCGCGTCTCGTGCACGAGGACCTTGCCGATCAACTCGGCAGCAACGGTTAGCGTGGGCCGCGCGTAAAACGATTTTGTAATGGGGTCGGGGGTCATTTGATCAGGACACCCTCGCCGGCCAGGGCGAGGGTGTCCTCTTCAAATGACCCCCGACCCCATTACATTTATCGTGCGGCGTAGGCATTCGAGCGACCCGCAGCAAGAACATCGCGAAGGGCTCGCCCGGTGTGCGACGCCTCGACCTGGACGATCTGTTCCGGCGTGCCGGTCGCGACGACCTCGCCGCCCGCTGCCCCTCCCTCAGGACCCAGATCGATGATGTAGTCCGCCGTCTTGATCACGTCGAGGTTGTGTTCGATCACGAGCAGCGTGTGCCCGGCCTCGACAAGCTTTCTGAACGCCGCCAGCAGCTTCGCGATGTCGTCGAAGTGCAGACCGGTCGTCGGTTCGTCGAGGATGTAGAGCACGCGCTCACCGCCGAACGACGACAGGTGCGCGGCAATCTTGATTCGCTGCGCTTCACCACCCGAGAGCGTCGTTGCCGGCTGCCCCAGTCGCAGATACCCCAGGCCGATCTCGTCGAGCACCTGCAGCCGGCGGAGCACCTTCGGCGACGTGCTGAAAAACGCCAGCGCTTCGCGCACGGTCATCTCCAGGACCTGATGCACCGACTTGCCGCGGTACCGCACCTCGAGCACCTGCGGCTTGAAACGCTTCCCGTCGCACTGGTCGCACGGCACGAACACATCGGCGAGGAACTGCATCTCGACGCGCACCTCGCCCTCGCCCTGGCACGCCTCACATCGGCCGCCAGGAACGTTGAAGGAGAAGTGGCTCGCGGTCAGCCCACGCGCCCGCGCGTCCTTCGTCAGCGAGAAGAGCTCCCTGATCGGATCGAACGCCTTCAGATACGTCACCGGATTCGAACGCGGCGTGCGTCCGATCGGCGTCTGGTCAACCAGCGCCACGTCGGTGATGTATTCGAGCCCTTCGAGCTCGCTGAACGTGCCGACCCGTCGATCCCAGTCGCTCTTCGCGCGCTTGATCGCCGCATACAGCACGTCGTGAACCAGCGTGGACTTGCCCGATCCGCTGACGCCGGTCACACACGTCAGCGTGTTCAGTGGAATCTGGACGTCGATGTCTTTCAGGTTGTGCTCGCGCGCGCCTGTCAGTCGAATCTTCTGGCCGATGCCTTTCCTGCGCGGAGATGGCACCGGAATCGCCAGCTCGTTACGCAGGTACTTGGCGGTGAGCGACCGCGCCTCCTGGAGCAGACCAGGCAGATCGCCCGAGTAGACGATGCGGCCGCCCTGCTCTCCCGCGCCGAGACCCAGGTCGACGATGTGATCGGCGACGCGAATCATGTCTTCGTCGTGCTCGACCACCAGGACAGTGTTGCCCTGATCGCGAAGCTGACGAAGGATCTCGATGAGCCGCTGGTTGTCGCGCGCGTGCAAGCCGATCGACGGCTCATCCAGCACGTACAGTGTGCCGACGAGCGCCGAGCCGAGCGACGTGGCGAGATTGATGCGTTGCGACTCGCCTCCCGACAATGTCGACGACAAACGATCGAGCGTCAGGTAGTCCAGTCCGACGTCGCTCAGAAACGACAGCCGGCGGCGAATCTCGCGCAGGACCTTGTCAGCGACAGCCGACTCCTTCTCAGACAGCTGCAGCTCAGCGAAGAACTTGCTGGCCGCGTCCACCGTAAGGGCAGAGACTTCATCGACGGTCCGCCCGCCGACGCGGATGTTGCGCGCTTCACGCCGCAACCGGGCGCCGCCGCAATCGGGACACGCCAGGTAGCCGCGATACCGGCTGAGGAAAACACGGACGTGGACCTTGTATTTCTTCCGCTCGAGCCACCGGAAGAAGCCGCGAATGCCTTCGTAGTCGCCATCGCCCTCGACGACAAACCGCCTCTCATCGTCAGAGAGCTCGTTCCAGGGGATGTCGAGATGGATGCCGGCCTTCCGCCCTGCGCGTTTCAACTCCGCAAGCTGCGCACGATAGTGCGGCTTGCTCCACGGCTCGATTGCGCCCTGATTGATCGACAGCGACGAGTCGGGCACGACCAGGTCCATGTCGAGCTCGATGACGTTGCCGAAGCCGTGGCACGTCGGGCACGCGCCGAACGGGTTGTTGAACGAGAACAAGCGGGGCTGCGGCGTCTCGTAGGTAATCCCGCAGGCGCGGCACTCGAAGCGCTCGGAGAACACCAGTCTCCCGGCTTTCGGCTCCGGGCTTTCGGCTGTGTCCTTCGAGTCCCCAAGGACAATGGCGAACGCGGCTCCCCCGCCCTCGCGGTAGGACGTTTCGATCGAGTCGGTCAGGCGACTGCGCAGATCGCCGTCGACCTTGACCCGGTCGACGACGACTTCCAGCGTCGTGCGTGATCCGAGTGTCGCGGCTTCAATCTCCTCGAAGACAACTGCCTTGCCATCGATGAGCAGGCGTCCGAACCCCCGGCGGCGCAGCCCGTTGAGCGTTTCGGTGATTCCATCGACGCCGTTCCTCGCCGGCATGAGCTCTTCGGTCTCACCGTCATCGCCGTTCTCGCCGTCAGACGCAGACGGCGAGGTCGCGGGAATCGACACGACCGGAATCTCGAAGCCAATCAGCAGCCGCGTGCCCGCCGGCAGCTCACCCAGCTGCCTCGCTACGACCTCGGCCGTTTCGCGAACGACTTCCTGGCCACATTGCCGACAGAACGTCCTGCCCACGCGAGCAAACAGCAGCCGCATGTAGTCGTGAATCTCGGTCGTGGTGCCGACCGTCGAGCGCGGGTTCCGGACGCTGTTCTTCTGGCGAATCGCAATCGCGGGGCAGATGCCCTCGATGCGATCCACGTCCGGCTTCTCCATCCGCTCGAGAAACTGGCGTGCGTAGGCCGACAGCGACTCGACATACCGCCGCTGCCCTTCGGCGTAGATGGTGTCGAACGCGAGCGACGACGTCCCTGACCCGCTGACACCGGTGATGATCACCAGCTTCCCCGCGGGCAGTGTGACGTCGACGTTCTTGAGATTGTGCGTCCGCGCTCCGCGAACGATCAGCGGATTACGGGGCTTCGATGATTGGTCTGCGATCGCCACAGTGACGAATTCCTGAGAATCCGTAAACCGGCATCGTACTACCGTGGGTGGATTTGCGCAAAGCCCTGCCACGGCGGAGTGGCCGAACTGCGGCGTCGGCCACTCGCGCATTCTCGTTGCGACCGCATCTCGCGGTTCGTGTCAGTGGGGTGCGCAGACTACCATTGCCGTGGCATGCCGGAAACCGGGCTCATTCTCACGTTGGCCGGAGGGCTTGGCGCCGCCCTCATCGGTGGCTATCTCACGCAGCGCCTTGGACTCTCGCCGATCGTCGGCTATCTCATGGCCGGCGTGGTCGTTGGCCCTTACACGCCCGGGTACACAGCGGATGTCCACCTCGCCGAGCAACTGGCCGAAGTGGGCGTCATCCTGCTGATGTTCGGCGTCGGCCTGCAGTTCCATCTCGATGAACTGCTGGCGGTTCGACGGGTGGCGATTCCAGGTGCGGTGCTCCAGAGCCTGGTCGCGACCGTTCTTGGCGCCTTTGCCGCGCGCGGATTGGGTTGGGACTGGCCGGCCGCGATCGTCTTCGGGTTATCGCTCTCCGTCGCCAGCACGGTCGTCCTCGTCCGCGTGCTATCCGACAGCCGTCAACTACACACCAGCACCGGGCACATCGCGGTCGGGTGGCTCGTCGTCGAAGACGTGTTCACTGTCATCGTGCTCGTGCTCCTGCCGGCGCTCGCCGGGTCGCCGAGCCCGCAGACAGTCGCGATCAGCCTGGGCGTCACGATTCTCAAGGTTGTCGGCCTCGGCATCGTCGCAGCCGTGATCGGGAGTCGAGTCATCCCGGTCATCCTCGACCATGTCGCCGCGACCCGGTCACGCGAGCTGTTCACGCTGGCGGTCCTGGCGCTCGCACTCGGCCTGGCGGTGAGTGCCGCGGCTGTCTTTGGCGTGTCGATGGCGCTGGGCGCGTTTCTGGCCGGCATGATCGTCGGCCGTTCCGACTACAGCCTGCGTGCCGCCACGGACGCGTTGCCGATGCGTGATGCCTTCGCGGTGCTGTTCTTCGTTTCGGTCGGCATGCTCCTGCGGCCGGCGACACTGCTGGATCAGCCGGTGTTCGTGCTCGCCGCGCTCCTGATCGTGCTCGTCGGCAAGCCAGTGACCGCTGCGCTCGTGACGTGGCTCATGAAGTATCCGCTTCGCACGACGCTGGGTGTGTCCGTCTCACTCGCGCAAGTCGGCGAGTTCTCCTTCATGCTCGTGACCATCGGCCGTTCGCTCGACGTCGTCCCGCCCGAGGCGCTCGACGTCGTCGTGGCGACAGCGATCATCTCCATCACGCTCAACCCGCTCGCGTTCAAGACGATTGAGCCGCTGACCAGACGACTCGGGCGACTGCGAGTGTTTCGTGAAGTCCTCGAGCCTTTAGACCTTGGCGCAACCTCGTCGCTCGACCCCGGCGGACGCGCGATCGTGATCGGTCATGGGCCGACCGGGCGCACGGTAACCCGGCTGCTCCGCGAGAACGGCATCTCACCGACCGTCGTCGAGCTCAACATCGACGTCGTTCGCCAACTGCGAGAGCAGGGCCTCTCGGCGGTCTACGGCGACGCGAGCCACACGGACACGCTGATTTCGGCCGGTCTGCCCCACGCCTCCACGCTCATCGTCAGTGGTGCCGACACGGGGTCGCCCAACATCATTCAGTGCGCACGCTCGATCAACCCGACCGCACACATCTTCGTGCGCAGCCAGTACCTGCGCGACGTTCCGCCGCTGCGAAACGCAGGGGCCGAGCAGGTGTTCGCGGGCGAAGGTGAAGTTGCACTGGCGATGACCGAGGCCGTGCTGCGCCGTCTGGGTGCAACGCCGGATCAGATCGATCGCGAGCGCGCCCGCGTGCGTGAGGAATTGATGCCGGCCGATCGCGAAAGTGCGTAGGTACGCCGGGTCTCGAGAACAAGACCCGGCCTACGCTGTAGTGAGGGACTCGTAGGGCGTGTACTGCTTTGTGGACCCGCCACCGTGATCAACCGACGTTCTTGAGTGCTTCTCGAACGCTCAGACCACTGAGCCGCTCGCGGTTTTCCTTCACGTAGCGCTTGACCTCGCGCGGATCGACCCACGCGTACTGACGCAAGGCCCAGCCGATCGCCTTGCGGATGAAGAACCGGGTGTCTGCGAGGTTCGGCTCGATGCAGTCGTAGAGCAGAGCGAGATCGGTGTCGTGCTTGAAGCGAATCTGACTGAGGATCGCGGCGCGACGCTTCCACAGGTCGGCGTCGCGCGACCAGCGACGCATCAGCTTCGACATCCGCGGTCGATCGGCTCGCAGCACGTCGCCGAGGTGATGCGTGGCGATCGCGTCCACGAGGTCCCACCAGGCACCTGTAACGATCATCTCCTCGAACATCGGGAGGGAGGCCGTCGTCCGGTGCATGGCGTAGGTCCGCAGATCGGTCAGCGCGATGGCGGCGTAGCGCTCTTCACGGAAGGCGGCTTCGCGCCACAAGGTCAGCGCCACCCTTTCCCACTCCGCCCGCGACGACAGGACGTGCTTCCGAAACAGCTCGCTCCAGATCGCCTTCTGCTCAGGCGACGACACGCCGCGATACGGCATCGCCGACTTCATATAAGCCTGCATTTTTGGCGCTTTCACCGGATCCGCCGCCTTCTCGAGCGCCCCGCGAACCTCGAGCACGAGTGGATGCGTCATTGGTCACGAAAATCTTACCGTTCGGCGGTATACTCAGCCCGTTCAGGCCCAAGGGTGCTCGACGGGCGTTCTGCTCAGGAGGATTCGTACATGCGCGCATTGATGGCGATAGGGTTGGCAGCGGCCCTGGCGGTGGGAGTGAAGGCTCAGACGACTGAGCTGAAGGTCGGCGACACGGCTCCTGATTTCAGCCTGCAGGCGTCCGATGGCAAGACCTACAAGCTGTCGGACTTCCGTGGGAAGAGGGCGGTGGTCGTGGCCTGGTTCCCGAAGGCGTTCACCACGGGCTGCACGATCGAGTGCAAGTCTCTGGCGGAGAACGGCGACAAGATCCGGATGTACGAGGTGGCCTATTTCATGGCCAGCGTCGACAACCTGGAGGATCAGACCAAGTTCGCGAAGGCAACGAGCGTCACGCTTCAGGGACGCGGCGGCGCGCCCGCTACGGTCGTCGAGAAGAAGGAAGCGGACTTCCCGATGCTCGCCGATCCCAGCAAGGAAGTGGCGACGAAGTACGGCGTGTTGATGCCCAACCCGCCCGGTTTCGCGAATCGGTGGACGTTCTACATCGACAAGCAGGGCAAGATCGCTTACATCGAGAAGAAGGTGAACCCGGCGACGTCCGCCGAGGACATGATCGCGAAGCTTGGGGAACTCAAGGTCCCCATGAATCACTAAATCAGACAGACGTGGGGCGGGTCCTGCCGTATGGACCCGCCTTCACGCCGTTCTCACCTAAGGCGGGCTCCTCAGAGGCCCGCTTTTGTGTTTCAGGCGACGGCCTCACGCGTGCGGAGCCTGTGCGCCATCTCGCGCGCCAGTTGCTCGACCTGCGTCCAGTTCGTGAGCTCGTAGTCACGGCTCGTGTCGGTGGGCGCACCCTCCTTTCTGGCGATCCGCTTCATCACCCATCGAATAAAGAAGCCGTACTCGCGATACGCGAGTCGGCCGGCCACTGAGACGATCGTCACAGGCTTCCAGCCTCGAGCGGCTGGAAAAGCCCGTGCGAGATTCGCCGCAGCGTCGACTTCGTGCTGGTTCTTCGACGCCGCGCTGAGGCTGACCGAGAAGAACGCTGAAGCGACAGCGTTCAGATCGAACGCGTGCGCGCGGACGAACCTGTCCGCGGCTTTCTGATGCGTGCCGGCATGGAGGGACGCACCAACGAGCGCACCCTGGACCTTCGTCCAGTCGAGTCGAGCGGCATCAGGACCGGCAACGTCGATCGCGCGGCTGTCGAAACCGAGGTCGTGCAGGACCGCGGCGAGACGCTCGGCGATGCGGCGGGTCTGCCCTTCACTCGTAGCAAAGAACACCGGAACTGCGCAGCTGAGGGATGTGGTGTCAGGCATGCACCGGTCAACGGCAATTCGCATGCCTCCGCCGGAGCGCGCGCTCTCGCAGATCTACCGAGTCTTCCCGGTTTCGCTCCCGCAGGCGATGCGAGATCGCACGCGGTCGGCGTGGAAAATCACGCGACCGGTTCTATCCGACTGTTGCGACACTCGGGACGGGGGCCGGGCGAAGCGATCGACCGATGGTCAGGAATGACAAGCCCGCGACGACGCACAGGACGCCCGCGGCCCAGAAGGCAACCTGATAGTCGCCGAGGGCCGTACGAATCGCGCCCGCGCCGAAGGCAGCTACAGATGCACCGAGTTGATGGCTGGCGCCGATCCACCCATAGATGACACCGGTGTTCTCTCGGCCGAAGGCTTCACTCGTGAGGCGAACGGTCGGCGGCACCGTCGCGATCCAGTCGAGCCCGTAGAACACCGCGAAGATCACGAGGCTGCTCGCACCTACCTGCAGCGTGAGCGGAAGGAACAGCAGCGAGATCCCGCGCAGCGTGTAATAGCCGAAGAGCAGGTAGCGACTCGAGTAACGATCCGTCAGCCATCCTGATGCGGTCGTTCCGATGATGTCGAAGATGCCCATCATCGCGAGCAGTTGTGCCGACTGCACTTCGTGGATGCCGTAGTCGTGGCATGCCGCGATGAGATGCGTGCCGATGAGACCGTTGGTGCTCGCGCCACACACGAAGAACGTCCCTGCCAGCAGCCAGAACGCTCGTGTCCGCGAAGCCATCGCCAGCGCAGGCAGCGGGCGCAGCGCCGTGGATCGCGGCACGACGGCATCTGCAGGTCGCCCGTACGGCCGAAGTCCCAGATCTTCCGGGCGGTCGCGCATGAAGATCAGCACGATCACGAAGACGATGGCCGCGGCGCCAGCCACGAGCAGCGCTGCGGCGCGCCAGCCCTGCGATGCGACCAACTGCGCCAGCGAAGGCAGGAAGATCAGCTGTCCTGTCGCGTTGGATGCCGACAGCACGCCGAGAACGAGACCGCGCCGCTCGTCGAACCAGCGATTGGCGATGATAGCCGCCAGCACCATCGACGTCACGCCAGTGCCCGTGCCGACGAGCACACCCCAGAGCAGCGTCAATTGCCACTGCGACTGCATCTGAGTCGTCAGCGCGACTGACGCAGACAACAAGGCGACGGCCGCGAGGATTACACGGCGGACGCCCCAGCGATCCATCACCGACGCGGCAAACGGCCCAATCAGGCCGAAGAGCGCGATATTGATGGCGACCGCCGAGGAGATGACCGCGCGGCTCCAGCCGAACTCCCCTTCGAGCGCGACCATCAGCACGCCGGGCGTCGCGCGCACGCCGGCGGTGACGAGAATGACGATGAAGGTGACGACCGCCACGATCCAGGCGTAGTGAATGGGCGGGCGGGTCATGCGCTCACTGATAGCACAGGTGCGGACGCAGGTTGTTCGTCAGACGTGCCAGATGGGGTTGCGTGCTAGAATCGGGTGTTTGCCGGGAACGCGGTTTTGGGCGTTCCGGATCCCGCCAGGCCGGCGTAGCTCAGTTGGTAGAGCAGCTGATTCGTAATCAGCAGGTCACCCGTTCAAGTCGGGTCGCCGGCTCCAGATTTCCAAGAAGAATCTCACACTTCGCCCACCCACATCCTTACGTTTGGCTGGCTGGGTAACGTATGGGTAACACGGTGCTCCAACTGGTGCGGTAACGAAACCTTAGAGCCCTGCTCCCATGACAGGACCACCGCGTCAGTGCCTCGTTCACCGGTGCGGGGCTGGCGTACGCGGGACATCGGGCGCCGGTGGTACGCGGGGTCGCGACAGACTCCTGGGTTGCATCGGCTTGCACAGAGCGGAGCTCGATCATTTACATCTCGTTGGTACTGGTCCGGGCCAGCACCGGAACAAGATTGCGTCACACGCGACGATGACGATCGGCTTGCCGTGGATGGTGCTTGGACTCCAGGTCCCGCTGAACGGTCCGGCGAAGGTGCTCACTGACGAGGCAGCTTCAACGGCGTTACGCCTGCTGGCTTGCCATTGATCTACGACCAGAAGAAGTGTTGCACGAACTCTTTACAAAACTGATGAGTCCCAAGAGTATCGAATGGCAAGTCAGAGAGCTCTTTCTCATCGTAGCTTCACGCCATAT
>JAICEG010000144.1 GCA_025924295.1 Vicinamibacteria bacterium | reverse complement strand
GGTGATCTCGCTCCTCGAGTTGGGCGCCGGCTTCGACGATGAAGCCACGGCACGAGAGAACATCTTCATGAATGCTGCGCTCAACGGCATTCAACGGTCCGTGGCGCTCGAGCGGTTCAACGACATCATCGAGTTCGCCGAGATCCCGGAGTTCGTCGACACACCGCTGCAGTATTTCTCGAGCGGCATGTACCTGCGCCTCGCCTTCTCCGTGGCGATCAACATGCAGCCGTCCATCCTGCTCGCCGACGAGATTCTGGCGGTCGGCGACATGTCGTTCCAGGAGCGCTGTCTGCAACGGGTGCGCGAGCTGGCCCGCGACACCGGCCTGACCGTGCTGTTCGTGTCGCACGACATGGAGGCGGTCTCGCGTATCTGCGATCGGGTGATCTGGGTGAAGGACGGCCGATTGCACCAGGCAGGCCAACCCGAAGACGTGGTGACCGCGTATCAGAACGCAACCTGGGATTTGCTCACGTCGGGGGAGAAGCAGCCCGAAGCCCGGGGCAGCAGCCACGCCGGTCGCTACGGCGAGATTCTCGATGTCAAGCTCCTCTCCGCAGACGGGCGGGAGATCGGGTCGCCCCCGCGGTCCGAAGACATCTACGTGCGCATCAGGTTCCGGACCCACCGCGCGAGGAGCCGTGTGCGCTGCGCCTTCGACCTGTTCTCCAAAGGCGTGCTGGTGTTTCGATCGGCGCAACCGGAGTTGATGCCCGTTGCACCCGACGAGGCCTACGAGGCCCTCGCGCGAATACCGGCCAACCTGCTCTCGGAAACGACCTACACGATCAGTGTCGGCGTCACCCTGATCCGGGGAGAAGGTGAGGAGCACGCGCTCGTCGTCAACAAGGCGCTGGCATTCATGGTGTATCGCGAAGGGGAGGGCGGGCAGGTGTCCGGCACTCTCCATCGCACCGGCCTCGTCGATCCCACGCTCGAGTGGACCATGGAGTTACTCAACAGCTCGCTTGTGTTGAGGCTATCAGCCAAGGCTGGTGATTAGAATCCCGCCGGTTCCAGCGGAAACGACCTTGCCAATTGCTTCAACACAAGCGAGTTCTCAGGTAGAACCCTATGCCATCAGGGCCTGACGCTTCACTGCCGGCGGACGCGCTCGCCGATTTCTGGGTCATCGAGCCACGCCAGCATGGCGTGCTCTCTCGCGTCCGCGAGCTCTGGTACTACCGATACCTGTGGTGGTACTTCGCGTCGCAATCCGTCGCCGCGATGTGGCGACGGACCAAGCTCGGGTGGATTTGGCTGTTCATGCGCGTCACCGCCCCCGTGGGCTTCAGCGCGCTGATCTTCGGCGGCCTGCTCGGCGTGCAGTCGAACGGCCCCCCCTACTTCCTGTTCTTCGTGTGCGGCACCGCGACCTGGATTCTGTTCGAGCGCTCGCTCCTCGTGGTCACGAGAAGCCTCGAGACCAACAGGACGCTCGTCACCAAGGTCTACTTTCCGCGCCTGCTCCTGCCCATGTCGTCAGTTGCGCCGGGTCTCCTCTATCTGGCGGTCCTGCTGACGGTGATGGTCATCACGGTTCTCTACTACCGGCGTCAGGACGGCATCTGGTACATCACACTCCGTCCGGAGCTGCTGGTCTCGGTGCTTGCCGTCGTCGTGTGTCTGGTCTTCACGCTCGCCGTCGGGCTCTGGACCTCGGTGCTGCAGGCTCGCTACAAGGACGTCCGCCAGGGACTCCGCTACTTCATGCCGTTCTGGATGTACTTCACCCCCATCATCTACCCGGTGACGATCGTGCCCGAGCAGTGGCGGTGGCTCCTCTGGCTCAATCCCATGGCAGCCGTGGTGGAAGCGTTCAAGTGGGGCACGCTCGGCGTCGGCCATCTGAATCCCTCCAGCATCGCGACGTCGCTCTCACTCATCGCGCTGACGCTGGTCAGCGGCCTGTGGTTCTTCAATCGTGAAGAAGCGGCATCCATCGACAAACTGTAGATGAAGATCCTCTTCTCCATGCGCCACTCCGGCGCGCTCCGAAACTACTCCTCGACGATCAGCGAGCTGGCACGCCGCGGTCATCACGTGCATCTCGTGTTCATGATGCCGGACAAGCTCGGCGACGGCCGGCTGCTCTGGGAGCTGTCCAACGAATACGCGAACGTGACCTACAGCGAGCTCGGCAAGAAGACGCCGTGGCGATTCTGGCTGGGGCTGGCGCGCGGTGTGCGATCGTCGGTCGACTACGTGCGTTTCGGTTTGCCCGAGTTCGCGGATGCGGATGCGCTGCGCGAGCGGGCCGGCGAGCGGGTGCCGGCGATCTTCCGCTCCTTCCTGAGGCTGCCGGGTGTGCGCTCGCGCGCCGGCCTCGGCTTCGTGACCAGCGCGCTGAACGTGATCGAGCGTGCGATTCCCACCGACAGGTGGATTGCCGATCTGATCGCCGCGCAGAAGCCTGATGCTGTCCTTGTGACGCCGCTCGTCGACATCGGGTCCGACCAGGTCGAGTACATCAAGGCGTGCCAGGCGCTCGGGATTCGCAGCGCGCTGTGCGTACACAGCTGGGACAACCTGACCAACAAGGGACTCATCAGGGTCGTTCCCGATCGGGTGTTCGTCTGGAACGAGGCCCAGAGACGTGAAGCGATCACCATGCACGGCGTGCGGCCGGAGCAGGCGGTGGCGACGGGTGCCCCGGTCTACGATCAGTGGTTCGCGCGCCGGCCGAGCACGACGCGCGACGAGTTCCTGCGCAAGGTCGGCCTGCCGGACCGGCCCTACCTGCTCTACCTCTGCTCGTCGCAGTTCATCGCGCCCGACGAGTCGGTCTTCATCGAGAAGTGGATCCGCGCCGTGCGCTCGGCACCCGATCCGCGCGTCCGCCAGCTTGGCATTCTCATTCGACCGCACCCGGAGAACGTGCAGCCCTGGCAGCGCTTCGACTTCACCGAGCTGACCGACACGGTGCTGTGGCCGCGGGGAGGCGCCAACCCGGTCGATCAGGCATCGAAGAACGACTACTTCGACTCGATGTATCACTCGGCTGCGGCGGTCGGTATCAACACCAGCGCCCAGATCGAGTCAGGAATCGTCGGGCACCCGGTGTTCTCGGTGCGAGTACCCGAATACGCCGGCACGCAGGAAGGCACGCTGCACTTCCACTACCTGCTGAACGAGAACGGCGGCCTGCTGCACATGGCCAACACGCTCGACGATCACGTGCGTGACCTGGCCAAGGCCATCGATCGAACGGAGGAAGACGATCGCCGGCTGCGTGGTTTCGTCGAAGGGTTCGTCCGGCCTGCCGGTCTCGACACGCCTGCCACGCCGAAGCTGGCCGACGCGATCGAAGAACTGGCCCGCATGCCCCGGCCGGAACCTATTCGTGCCGGGCTCGGGCTCCTGCTGATCAGGCTGCTGCTCTATCCGATCGGCATCCTGCTGAAGATCGTGCGTTACGTGACACGCCTCACGCGCAAGCGCGAGCGCCAGCTGCGGCCGCTCACGGTCGGCACCTTCGTCCAGAAGCGGTTTGCTGCGATCCCGGCACACTTCTTCCGCTGGGGGCCGGCCAAGAAATTCGCGCGCCGCTACATCGTGCCGCGCGTGCTGCCGCAGATGATGACCGGTGACATGCCGACGCAGGAGATGCAGGCCGTCCCGAAGATCCTGCAGCGCATGGCGGCCAGCCCGAAGCACATCGTCGTTGGCCCGTGGCTGAGCGAGGTGGGATTCGAGCTGCTCTACTGGATCCCGTTCCTGAACTGGGTGAAGACCTACCGGCCGTTCGACCCCGAGCGCATGGTGGTGATTTCCCGTGGCGGCGCGGGCATCTGGTACAAGAACATCACGCCCAACTACGTCGACCTGTTCGACTTCTTCACGCCAGAGCAGTTTCGCGCGAAGAACGAAGATCGGCTGAGAGAGAACAAGCAGAAGCATCTCGCGCTCACCGATTTCGACCGCGAGATCGTCAAGCTTGCCTACCAGCATATCGGGAGCAAGCAGGTCGAGATGCTGCATCCGATGTACATGTACCGGCTCTTCTATCCGTACTGGAAGAGCCAGATGTCGATCAGCCTCGTTGACACGTTTGCGTCGTTCGAGCGGCTGCCGGCGCTCGACACCAGCGATCTCGCCGGTGAGCTACCACGTGACTACACGGCGGTGCGCTTCTACTTCAACGAGTCGTTCCCTGACACCGAAGAGAACAAGCTGTTCGTCACTCGGCTGCTCCAGACGCTGACCGACGCGGGTGACGTCGTGCTGCTCAATCCCGACTTGCACATCGACGATCACTGGGAGATGACCATCGGGAAGAACCCGCGCATCCACAGCATCGACCACTTGATGACGCCGCGGAACAATCTCGAGGTTCAGACGAAGGTCATCAGCCGCGCGCGCGCCTTCGTCGGCACGTATGGCGGGTTGTCGTACCTGGCGCCGATGTATGGCGTCACGTCGCTGGCCTTCTTCTCCCATCGCGAGAAGTTCTCGCCACAACACCTCGAGCTGGCTCGCCGGGTGTTTGGAAACTTCAAGCGCGGGTCCTACGTGGTCCTCGACACGAGCGACATCGACGTGCTCGGTCTCGCATTCGGCGAGCGCGGTCAGCTGACGCGCGCGCTCGATCGCACGGAGGCGGTGCTCGAACGATGAGCAGCGCCCGCGACGTCGCCCTCGAAGCGCTGCGCCGCGCCAATGTGCAAGAGAGCAGTGATGGCGTGGAGCAGAAGGCGTTGCAGCGGGCGCTGGAGGCAATCCACGCCGGCGGTGATGTCGTTGTCGGTCCGTGGACCGGTGAAGTCGGCTTCGAGTTGATGTACTGGATTCCATTCCTCGGGTGGCTGGCCGGCCAGGGGCTGAGCGGCGAGCGGGTCGTGGTGGTGTCGAGGGGTGGTGCGGGTCTCTGGTACCGGCACCTGGCGTCGCGCTACGTCGATATCCTCGACCTGATCAGTCCAGACGAGTTTCGCGAGCGAACGGCCGGGAAGAAGAAGCAGTACGACCATCGCCGCGATCTGGATGTCGAGTTGGTGGAGAAGGCAAGAGCGCGGCTCGGGCTCGATGACGGCCCGGTCGTGCACCCGTCCCTGATGTTCAGATTGTTTTCGGGGTTGTGGCGCGGGCGCGCGGGCGTTGATCTCGTCGAGTCGTTCGCATCGTTTCGGCCGCTGACGCGACCGGCGTCGAGCGAGAGACCGCCGGCGCTCCCGGCCGACTACGTCGTGGCCAAGTTCTATTTCAGCAAGGCGTTTCCGGACAACTCGGCGAACCGGGCGTTTGTGGCCGACATGGTGCGGACCGTCAGCCGCCAGGCCCCGGTCGCGCTGTTGAGCACCTCGGTTCGGCTCGACGAGCATCAGGACTACCAGGGGCCTTCGAGCTCCGGCGTGTACGTGGTGAATGCTCATGAGAGGCCGGAGCAGAACCTCGCGCGGCAGAGCGAGTTGATTGCCGGGGGTCGCGGCTTCGTCGGAACATACGGCGGGTTTTCCTATCTCGCGCCGTTCTACGGGGTACCGTCGCTGTCGTTCTTCTCGCGTCGCTTCGGGTTCGAGGCACACCACCTCGATCTCGCTCATCGCGTCTTCGATCGACTGATGCCTGGCGGCTTTCTTGCGATCGATCGCCGCGCGGCCGCACTGGTGGACCCGGCCGTGAGCCGGTGGAGCGCGCGCCCGTTGGCAGGCGACGAAACTCGAGAACAAGCCGAGGTGGGGACGTGACGCTGCTCGCGCGCATGCGACGTGCGTTGACCGGGAGCGATCCCGTGCACGTCGAAAAGCGTCTGAAAGAGATTTCTGACCGTCTCTCGAAAATCGAGGACTCGCTCGCCGGCCTCGAGCCGAACATCAAGATGCTGCCCGCAGTGGTCCGCAAGCTCTATCTCGAGGACGCGGACCTTCCGCACCCCTACGACCTGCTCAGCGAACGGTTCCCCTACCGCTCCCAGAACGAGGAGGACGGCCTGCTCCTGGCGATCTTCAAGCGCATCGGCATGACCGATAGACGGTGCGTCGAGATTGGCTGCGGTCTGAATGGCGGCAACTCCGGGTTCCTGGTACAGGAATGCGGCTGGACCGGACTCATGGTCGATGCCGATCGCCGCAAGATCGCCTCGATCACGACGCGTTTTGCCGGCCACTCGCTCACTGCGGTCAAGCATCGCGTCACGCGCGAAGACATCAATGTGCTGGTCCAGACGTATGGCTTCACCGGCGAGCTCGATTTTCTCAGCATCGACATCGATGGCAACGACTACTGGGTGTGGGAGGCGGTGACGGCGTGTTCGCCACGTGTCGTCGCGCTCGAATACAACTGGCTCTTCGGTCCGGAGAAGGCGGTCACCATCCCGTACGATCCGGAGTTCAGGTTGTCTGAATCGGCGACCCGCGGCTATCGTGGTGCTTCGCTGGCCGCCCTTGCGCATCTCTCGCATCGGAAGGGCTATCGGCTCGTCGCCTCCGAGCGCGTGAACGCCTTCTTCATGCGGAACGATGTCTCGCCGGCCATTCCTGCCATCGACGTAGCGCGCGCCTATCGTGCGCCCAAAGGTGCCAACGTGCAGGACGTGCTCGACAAAATTCAGCAGGCAGGGCTGTCCCTGGTCGCGATCGACGCCAGCGGAGTGATGGCGTGAACGGCGCGCGATGAAGATTCTCTTCTCGATGCGTCATCCGGGCGCGCTGCGCAACTTCGGCTCGACGGTCGAGGAACTGGCGCGCCGCGGACATCAGGTTCACCTGACGTTCCTGATGCGCGACAAGCTTGCCGATCCGCGGCTGCTCGAGAATCTGACCGCGACCTACGCGACGATCACGCACGACTGGGCCGAGGTCTCGAGGACCGCGTGGCTGGGCATGGCCCGGGCGGCGCGATCGACAGCGGACTACCTGCGATATCGCGCCCCCGAGTACCGCGATGCCGCGGCGCTCCACGAGCGCGCGGCAGATCGGGTATCCCCGGTGGTCCAAGCCGTGTCCCGGCTCCCACTCGTGCGTACAGTGGGCGGCCTGCGGTTCTTCACTCGCGTGCTGCATACCATCGAGCGGACAATTCCACCCGATCCGGCGATCGTCAAGCTCGTGGCCAGTCACAAGCCCGACGTCGTGCTGGTGACGCCGCTCATCGAACTCGGCTCGGACCAGGTGGAGTTCATCAAGGCGGCCGGGGCTCTTGGTGTTCCGTGCGGCCTGTGCGTGCACAGCTGGGACAACCTCACGAACAAGGGGCTGATTCACGTCGTGCCCGAAGCCGTGTTCGTGTGGAACGAGGCGCAGCGCAGGGAAGCTGTCGAGATGCACGACGTGCCCGCCTCGAACGTGGTCGTCACCGGCGCGCCGACATACGATCAGTGGTTCACGCGCCGGCCGAGCACGACGCGGGACGAGTTCTGCCAGAGAGTCGGACTGCCCGCCGGCCGGCCGTACTTCCTGTATTTGTGCTCGTCGAAGTTCATCGCACCCCGCGAGGCCGAATTCATTACGAAATGGATCGCCGCTCTGCGTTCGGCGCCTGATCCGAGGGTGCGTGAGGCCGGCGTGCTGGTGCGTCCGCATCCACGCGGCGACATGCGCGGGCTGGACGGAGAGTCGTTACGGGGGAATCCCGATGTCGCGGTATGGCCGCCTGATGGCGCCAACCCTGTGGATGCGGGATCGAAGAACGAGTACTTCGATTCGCTGTATCACTCGGTGGCCGCCGTTGGCATCAACACCAGCGCTCAGATCGAGGCCGGTATCGTCGGCCGCCCGGTCTATTCGATTCGCGCGCCGGAGTACGTGACGACACAAGAGGGCACACTGCACTTCCACTATCTCCTCAACGAGCATGGCGGACTGCTTCATATGGCCTCGACGTTCGAGGAGCACACGCGCGCGTTGACGACGGCGCTCGACAGGACGGCGGCGGACGCCCAGCGCCTGCGCGACTTCGTGGAGGGATTCGTGCGGCCGCGCGGTCTCGACGTGGCGGCCACGCCTCTGCTGGCCGGTGCGATCGAAGACCTCGGTCGATCACCGGCTCGCCTGCCCGAGCGCGCATCGATCAGGTCGAAGCTCTTGCGGCTGGCGTTGTACCCGATTGCGGCTCGCATGAAGACCGATCGGCCGCTGGTGCGTCGCCGTGCGGGTGGCGCCGCACAGCAGGGCAAGACGAGCCAGAAAAGCCCAGTGGGTGCACTGAGGTGACACCACGACGCTTCCTGTTCGTGATGCACTACCCGGGGTACCTGCGGTACTTCGACTCCGTCATCCGTGTGCTCGCGGCGCGCGGCCATCACATCGATCTCGTCTTCGACAATCCCGACAAGCAGTCGGAGGGAACTGAAGCGCTGAGCGACATGGCAGGCTCGGTCGACGTGCTCGGCCGCATGCCGACTCGCGGCGACATCTGGGCGCTCGTCGCACGCGCGGTCCGCGGCACGATGGACTACGGACGGTATCTGCATCCGGACTTTGCCGATACGCCGTATCTACGCGACCGGATGCAGACGGCGCTGCCGGACATCTTCAGCTTTCTCAGCGATCGCAAGACGAGGAGCGTGGCGTTCGTCCAGCGGCTGACCAGGCTGTTTGCCACCTGCGAGCGCGCCATCCCGAGCAGCTCAGTCGTCGAGACGCTGATTCGCTCGCGCACGCCCGACGCCGTCCTGGTCACGCCGCTGGTCACCGACTGCTCGCCGCAAGTCGACGTCATCAAGGCGGCTCAGGCGCTCGGGATTCCTGCCGCCGTGTGTGTGGCGAGCTGGGATCACCTCACGACCAAGGGACTCATTCGCGTCAAGCCCGACCTGGTATCCGTGTGGAACGAAGAGCAGAAGTCCGAGGCTCTCGCCTACCACGACATCTCCACGTCCTCGATCGTGGTCACCGGTGCGCAGCCCTTCGATCGCTGGTTCGAGCGGCAGCCGACGGCGCGTGGCGAGTTCTGTCGCAAGGTCGGTTTGCCGGCCGATCGGCCGTTCGTGCTCTTCGTCGGTTCGACGGCGTCGATTTCGGCGCCCGATGCCGAGCTCACGTTCGTGCGGCGCTGGATCGCCGCGCTGCGTGCGCATCCGACGCTCGCCGACATCAGCATCCTGGTGCGGCCGCACCCGTTCAATTCACGCCACTGGAGTGATGCCGACGTCGGCGACCTGCCGAATGTGGCCGTCTATCCGCACTGGGCCAATCCCGTGAACGAGTCCGATCGACAGGACTACTTCGATTCGCTCTATCACAGCGAGGCCGTCGTCGGAATCAACACGACGGCGATGATCGAGGCGGCGATTGTCGGGCGCACGGTTCACTCGGTGCTGGCCGACGAGTTCCGCGACACCCAGGGTGGCACGCTGCACTTCCGGTACCTGCTGTCCGAGAACGGCGGATTTCTGCGGGTCGCGGACAGTCTCGCCGAACATGCGTCGCACATTGCGGAGACACTGGCTGCGCCGGAGATCGGTCGAGCGGCCTGCGACCGCTTCGTGCGGACGTTCGTCCGTCCTCACGGGATCGACGTCCCGACCACACCGATTCTGGCGGAAGCGCTGGAGCGGCTGGCTGCGAGCGGACGAGCACGCGTGCGGATGCCAGTGGTGCTGTATCCGCTGTGCGCGCTGCTCTGGGTCATCGGGGTGGTCTCGTTCTACCCGCGGCGCATCTGGAACCTGGCGCGAAAACAGTGGCGAATCGCCGAGAAGAAAACGCACAACGCGCGGAAACGCCTCAGGCGCACGCTGCCGGCGCGGATCGACGCTCGCGAGGATTCCGATGCGCCGCGTCGGAAGGTTGGATAGTCGATGGAGAGTGGGCTGATCGCTTCGTCACCTGCGCGGCGTGCGCTGAAGGAGCGGGTGTCGGCGCTGGCTGACGGTGCGGCGTTCAAGAACTACGAGGTCGCGCGCGATCGGGTGCTCGACATGCGTGTGCAGGTGAGGGCGGCGCCCGAGTATCGTCCGAGTGCGTACTGGGAGGAGGAGTTGTCGACCTTCGAGTATATGCTCGACGCCACACCGCTCGTCATCGAGAAGCTGCGGCACCATACGCACTGCCTCACCGGCCTGCGCGCCTACGACTACCGGAGTCACAAGACGCGCGCGAAGACGAGGTTCGCCGAAAAGCTGGACGCGCTGGTTGAAGTCGGTTCGCGCGACCTGCTGGTGCCGGAGTGGCGGCCGCTCGGCGGTTTCGGCTTCGAGATCGACGGTCAGCTGTTCAACATCGACACGCTGAAGTTCTTCGAGGTGCTCATCGCTCTGCAGAAGGGCTCCGTGCTGCAGGAGTTCCGTGGCAATTCTGACCGGCGGCTGGTCTGGGAGATCGGTGCAGGGTGGGGAGGCTTCGCATATCAGTTCAAGACGCTCTGCCCGAACGTGACCTACGTCATCAGCGACTTTCCCGAGTTGTTTCTCTACTCGGCCACCTACCTGATGACCGCGTTCCCGGGCGCGAAAGTGGGTTTCTGGGGTGAGGAGCCGGTCGATCGCCTGCTCGATCGATGGCGTGATCTCGATTTCATCTTTCTTCCGAACACCTCGCTCGCGGAGATGACGCTGCCGCGGCTGGACCTCACCGTCAACATGGTCTCGTTCCAGGAGATGACCGAGGCGCAGGTCGTCGCTTACGCCGAGCGGGCGCATGCGTTGAACTGCCCGTTCGTCTACAGCCTGAATCGCGACAAGTCGTCGTACAACCCCGAGATCAGCAGTGTCAGCGAGATCCTCGCACGCTACTACTGGCCGCATGAGATCTCGGTGCTGCACGTCCCCTACACGAAGATGATGGACGAGCGGCCGTCGACCAGCGACTACAAGCACATCATCGGGTGGAGACGAGTCAAGCTGTCGTAATACCCGCACGGGTGTCGATGTCGCCGACGCTCGTGCTGCAACATCGTGGCGATGACAGCCTCGGGGTGTGCGGCTGCCGCCCTCGTGGCTGCCCCCTCGTCGCCGGTCGCGCAGTATTTCAGCCGTACGACTCCGACGGACTATCTCACCCATGCCCAGCTGGCGTCGGAAATCCTCTCGGAGGGAATTCGGTTTCCGCACTTTCTCTGGCACGTGCTCGTCGTCGCGGTCCACACCGC
>JAICEG010000143.1 GCA_025924295.1 Vicinamibacteria bacterium | reverse complement strand
TGAGATGTTGCGCGCGGACCTCGACAACGAGACCGATACGATTCGCGCGTACCGCGAACGTGTCGTTCAATGTGAGTCGCTGCACGAGTACGCCATCGCCGAAGACATCCGCGAGATCCTGCGGCAGGAGCAGGAACACCAGATCGATCTGGCGACGGCGCTTGGTGAAGACGTCCCGAACATGTCACGTTGACCCGTCAGTCCGGCTAAAGCCGGACACTACGACTGATCTGTCAACGAGTGGGTTGCGGCACGTTGGAGGTCGAACGTGCGGGGGTCAACTGCCGAAGAAGCCCGGCGGATGCTTCGCGGAGGGTGCTGGTCTTCATTCGCGTCGCTTCGCCGGGCAGACGCACCCCTTCGGCAACATCAAGCGGCAGTCGTCCGCGCTTGTCTTTGGTGTCGACAGACGCGCCGTGATCGACGAGGAGTTGGACGACACCAGCGCCGCGAGGAACAGCGTGGTGCAGGGCGGTGAGTCCATCCTCGTCTGTCGCGTGCACGTCCGCTCCGCGTTCGAGACACAGCTTGACGGCACCGATCGCGTCCGACTCTGGCCCGTAGTCCAGGCCGCCAAGGATGGTTTCACCCGTGCGCCAGCCGGCGCCGGCCGCCAGCATCAGCACCGTTGTCTGGTCCTTCTGTTTCAACGCGGGATCCGCGCCGGCATCGAGCAGGAGTCGCATGACCTCGACGTCGGCGAAGCGCGCGGCGCGCATCAGCGGCGTGGCTCCATTGGCCAGCGCCCCATCGCCGGGCCCTCGCCGTCGCCCCCAGCGCAGCGTCACCGCCTCGAGCGGCGAGTCCGGCTGCGCCTTCTTGGCGAGCAGCAGTTTGATCAACTCGATGGTGCTGACTGAACCGGAGGGAGGCCGCAGCGCCCTGCGCTCGGGATACATCTCGGTGGTGTGCAGTTCGACGGCCGCATAGAGCGGCGTCATGCCCGCAGTGTCTGGGACGTTCGGATTGGCACCGCGCTCGAGCAGCAACCGAGCGACGTCGTGGTGGCCGTTGACGATGGCGATTGTCAACGCCGGCGTTCCGTCCGGATCCTGCACGTTCAGGTCAGCGTGTGCATCCGCCAGGACCTCCGCCGCCCCTACCGCACCCTGTCGCGCAGCAAACATCAGCGCCGTGAATCCGCCTTGTGGCGGCGGAAGGGTCGCATGCGTCGCAAGGTTGTAGCGCACGTTGGGAAACGTCCGCATGCGCGAACGAGCGTCCGTCGCGGCGCCATGCGCGACCAGCAACGTGACGACCTCGGCGTGGTCCTGCGCTGCGGCCCACATCAGGGCCGTCTCGCCACGCCACGACTCGGTGGCGTTCACGCCGGCCCCGGCCTCGAGCAGCAGCTCGACCGCGCTCGAACTACCCGTTCGCGAGGCCGTCATCAGCACGGTCTCACCTTCGGGCGTCGATTCATTCGGATCGGCGCCAGCCTTGAGCAGGGCATCGATCAGCCGGGCGTTCCCGTTGGTTGCGGCCAGCGCGAGCGGCGTCACACCGAGGCGATTCGCCGCGGTGACATTGGCGCCGCCCTCGATCAGCACCGTGGTCACGTCGACATCGTCGGCTTGAACAGCCCAATGCAGGGCCGTCGTGCCGTCTCCTCCAGGTGCGTTTACGTCGGCGCGCGCCTGCACGAGCGAACGGACGGCCGCAACGTCGCGTTGTTTGACGGCAGAGATGAGCCGGTCGTCCGCAGATGCCCGGTCGGGAAGAACGACCGTCGCCATCGTGACGATGAAAGCAGTCAGCAATCGCCGCATCGATCGTCTGACGGTGGAGGTCACAGCGAGATCTCCCCGGAGCTCGTGCCAAAGCTCGGCATATCGACGTTGAAGCGATGCGCCAGTCCCAGCAGGAGATTCGGCAGCGGCGTTTTCTCCGGGGCAAGGATGTGCCGCCCTCCCGCGACGCGGTTACCGCCGGCGATGGCGATCGGCAGCGGCGACGGTGCGTGAACGTTGCCGTCGCCCATCCCGCTGCCGTACAGAATCGTCGAGTGATCGAGCAGCGTGCCGTCGCCGTCCGGCGTCGAGTGCAGTCGTTCCAGGAACCTGGCGAAGAGTTGCACGTGGTAGGTGTTGACCTTCGTGTGTGCTGCGATCAGCGCCGGCCGGTTCTGCGTGTGCGAGACGGTGTGATGCGGATCGGTGACACCGAGGTTGGGATAGGTCCGCACGCTGAATTCACGGCACATCATGAACGTGAAGACCCGCGTCTGATCGGTCTGGAAGGCGAGCGCCAGCAGGTCGAACATGAGCGACGCGTGGTCTTCGAATGACTCCGGGACGCCAATGGGCGCGGTTGGCACGGTCAGCTCGCGATTGGCTCGTTTCTCTGCCTGCTGGATGCGACGCTCCGTCTCCCGGACGTTGGTGAGGTACTCGTCGAGCTGCGAGCGGTCCCGCCGTCCCACCGTGCGCGTGAGATCGGACAGGTCTTCGGTCACGACATCGAGCACGCTGCGGTCGGCACGCATGCGGGCGACTCGCTGATCGCTGGTGCTCTCCCACCCGAACATGCGCTCGAAGACCACGCGTGGGTTGATCTCCATCGGCAACGGCTTGGTGGGCGTTTCCCAGCTGAGCGTATTCATGTAGGCGCAGCTGTAGCCGCTCATGCAGGCGCCGAGGAGCGCGCCGAAGTCTTCGGTAGCGACCTCCAGCGAGGGGAAGATCGTGTCGCGGCCGATCTCTGCAGCGATCACCTGGTCGATGCTGCGTGCGGCAAGAAAGTCGCTTCCTTCCGTCCGCTTGGGAGGGACACCGGTCAACCACGAGCCGGTGCACGCGTGGTCCTGGAGCAGCTGCCCCTCTGGCCGCGCGAGATTGCTGACGATGGTCAGGACGTCGCGAAATGGTTCGAGCGGCTGAAGGATCGTCGGCAGCTCGAAGCCGGCTGTCGTCGATGCCGGTGTCCACTGATTCAGGATGACGCCGTGCGGGACGTACACGAACCCGGCACGAGTCGTCTGCCGCGCCGGCGTCTGGGCCGTGGCCGTCAGTGCCGGCACCATCGCGTCCAGCAGCGGCAACGCCATGGTGGTGCCGAGACCGCGCAGGAACATTCGACGAGGCAAGGAGCGTTTGGAGATGAACATCATTTCTCTCGTCTCTGGTCCGAGGAGGGTGCCGTGCGCATCTGGAACGGCGCGCTGGTGACCACGCCGAGCACCAGCGACGACCATCGATACTCGTGTCGACCCGCGTCACGCACGATGCTGCGAACGGTCGGCATGTCGGAGAAGTCCGCGCTCCGACCGAGCGCGTAGGTCAGGAGCTTTTCGGTCATGGTGCGGACGAACACTTCGCGCCGGCGCAGGAGTGCGTTGCGAAGCGAGACGGGCCCATCGATCGGAGTGCCGTCCGAGAGCTGGCCCGAGGCGTCGATCGGCGTTCCGCCATCGACGGTTCGCCATGCGCCGACCGCGTCGAAATTCTCGAGCGCGAGGCCGATCGGGTCCATGATCTTGTGGCAGTTCGCGCACGCCGGGCTGCGGCGATGCTGCTCCATGCGCTCGCGCATGGCCTTCGGCGCCACGCCTTCACCTTCGTCCAGTGGCGGCACGTTGGGCGGCGGTGGGGGTGGCGGCGTGCCGAGGAGGTTGTCGAGAACCCATTTGCCCCGCACCACCGGCGACGTGCGATTGCCGTGCGACGTGATGGTGAGCACGCTGCCCTGGCCGAGCAGGCCGCGGCGCGCACCGTCCGTCAGCTTCACGCGGCGGAAGTGGCTGCCGTAGACACCTGTGATGCCGTAGTGCTTCGCGAGACGTTCGTCGACGAAGGTGTAGTCGGCGGTCAGCAGGTCCAGCACGCTGCGGTCTTCGCGCGTGATGCTGTCGAAGAACAACTCGGTTTCGCGCTGAAACGACCGCCGGAGGTTGTCGTCGAAGTCTGGAAACTCCTCCTTGTCCGGTAACGAGCTGCGCAGGTTTCGAAGCTGGAGCCACTGCCCGGCGAAGTTCGTGACCATCGACTGGGCGCGAGGATCCCCGAGCATGCGCCGGACCTGCGCTTCGAGCACGGCGGCATCATGCAGTCGACCCCGGCCCGCAACTGACATCAACTCCTCGTCCGGGATGCTGCTCCACAGGAAGAACGACAGTCGTGATGCCAGTTCGTAGTCGTCGATTCGGTAGGTCGATCCGGGTGCCACGGTGGCAGGATCGCGCTCGGCTCGATACACGAACTTGGGGTTGGCCAGGATTCCTCGCAGGCCGAACTCGATCCCTTTCTCGAAGCCACCCTGTTCACGGCCGGTTCGATACAACGCCATCAGCCGATCCGATTCGGCCCGGGTGATCGGGCGACGATATGCTCTCGATCCGAGAGCCGAGAGGATCGAGTTCGCACAGGTCAACTCGTCGGCGGTAGTTGGACGACACGTGAAGATCCTGCGCCGGCTCGGCGTATCGCCCGGAGCGGTCGGGTTGAACGGGCCGGTGATCGTGAGGCTGGCGATGTGTGGAAGCCCCGTGTGATCGCCGGCGTCAATCGTCGTTCGCAGGAACGGCTGCAGCCGCGAGCCACCGGCGGCCGACGTTCGCTTGACGAATGCGACCGCCACGTCGCGCGGGCCAGCCCCGATCGTCACCCGCGTGGCGAGGCGCGTGTCGAGGGACGTGATGATGTCGGCGGCGTTCGCCGCGGACATCGCATTGTCTGCGTCACCACCGACGGACGCCTGGAAGACTTGCTTGCCATCGATGGAGAAATCGATCTGGTGTGGCTCGAGCAACCCGCGCACGGCACCGAGATTGGTCTGCAGGAGTTCGGCTTTGAGGATGTACTCGCCGTCCAGCGGAAACGTGTGACGGGCGAGCACACCGCCACGGGTGCCCAGCGGCAGCCCTTCGATGTGCGCGTCCTGCGACACGTCACCGCGGACCATATAGGTCTGCGACGTTGGCCCGATGAGCGTCGCATCGCCGACAGCAAGAGCGCTGATTCTCGCCGCCGCCGAGAGGTAGCGCTCGAGCAGCGTCGGTGAAACGCCTAGCAGCCCGGCGTTGTTGTCGAAGCCTCCGGCAGAATCCTCGGCTGGCAGGAGAGAGGCGGCATCGACTTCGATGGCCAGCAGATCGCGAATCGCGTTCTCGTACTCGGTCCGATTGAGGCGATGGAGCCATGGCGCACCAGCGTGAGGTCGGCCGGCCGCGGCCGCGTCGAGCGCGGCTTCGAGCCGCGACGCCAGTGAGTCGTAGCTGGTTGCGTCCGGGCGCGGCATGCCTGCCGGTGGCATCGCGCCGGCGCGCAGCTTGCGCACCACCTTCTCCCAGATCTCGGGGTGCGCCCCAGGGTTGGCGAGGTCGATGGTATCCAGCGCCAGATCGGCCGTTCTGTTTCGACTGTTGTGGCAGCCGATGCAGTACTGCTGCACGACCGCCTTGTACCCAGAGAGGGCAGGGCTGCTGTTCGCAGCGCGAGAGGATTGCGCCCGGGTTCCGGTCGTTCCCGCCATGACCGCCGTTGTTGCGGCGACGATCAGCGCAATCGCGTATTTCAAGGGTGGTCAACCCCACGCGGATTATAGCGATTCGGCCTCGCCGCGGGCCTCAGTAAGAACGCCCAACTCGAGGCCCACTGCGTATACCCATTTCAGAGTAGGCGCGCGGTGCGGCGCTCGGTCCGGCAGGCCTAAAAGCCTGCCTCTGCCAGGGCGCGTTCGTAGTCGTCGCGAGTGTTGAGATTGCGCAACGTCCTCAGATCGGGATCGGCCGTCATCTCATCGGGGCGAACACGTCGTGTCTTCACACTCTCGAAGAGAAACACCGGTCGCAGGCGATTCTCTGCCAGCAGGTGCTCGACCCGGGGCAGCGTCGATCGGCGGTAGACCGCAGAGAGCGGGTGCGTGAAGCCGTCGATTTCCATGACCGCGACGTCGTAGCCGTCCGCGAGGTCGAGTATCTGGCGCACGAAGCCAGGAACGAGGAGCGGCACATCGCAACTCGTGACGTATGCGACCGCGGCATCGACCGGGAGCGCCTTCAGCCCCGCGCGGATCCCCTCGAGTGGTCCGCGCCCCTCGCTCTCATCGCGCGTGACGATGACGTCGTGCGGCAACGGCGGCAACTCCTGACCGACAGCCGCGACGACCACAATCGGCGCGACGAGATCGCCGAGGATCCTCACGACGCGCTGCAGCATCGTTTCGGAGCCGAATGGGAGAAGGGCTTTCGAGGTGCCCATGCGCGTCGACCTGCCGCCGCAGAGGACGATGCCAGCGGCGCGAGTTGAAGGAAGGCCCACCTGAGGCATTGTAATTTGGACAACTCGCACCGCGACACGCGCGTTGATGAGCGGCAGACCTCGTCAAACGGCGCTCAACCGTTCGCAAAATGCGCTGGCACCTCACGTGCACTCCTCTTTGACGGCGGGCCTAAAAGGCCTGCTGATACACCGCGGCGAAACACGTCGCGATGAGGGAGAAGGAACGTGAGCAAAAAGATTACCGGCCTTGGTGCCTTGATTGTCGTCGCAGCGTTGAGTGGCGCGTGCGCCAACACGGTACAGGGCGTGAAGCAGGACACGGAAAAGATTGCTGAGAAGACGGGCGCGGCCGCAAACACTGTGGACGTGAAGTCTGCGCTGATCGCTGATGGTCGTGTCGATGCCAGCAACATCAACGTCGACACCTCGGCGAACACGAAGACCGTGGTGCTGAAGGGAACCGTGCCGGACGCGCAGCAGCGGACGACCGCGGAAGCCATTGCGCGCGACAACGCGGAAGGCTACACGATCACCAACCAGCTGACGGTTGCGGCGGCGAAAGAATAGCGGGCGCTAGACCTTCATCCCGAGACGTGCGAGAGCGTCGCGCGTCTTGGGATCGCTGAGCCGCACACGGAATGCCTTCACCGCCGGCCTCTGAATGCGCGCGGTGGGTGCCACGAAGTCGTACTGTTCGTGTTGCACCGGTATGAAGCCGAGCCCGGCGCCGCGCGCGACTCGGTCGAGCGTGACGCCCCACTCCGCCCGCCCTTGCACGACGGCCGCCGCGACCGCGTTGTGGTTGCGCGGCTGCACCGCATAGCCTGCCGGCCTTGCACCCGCCAGCAGGCGATCGATCAGCGCACGCGTGCCGCTCCCCGGGTTGCGATTCACCATCACACACGACTCGTCGGCCGTTGCCGCGGCGATCGCGTCTTCAGCCGAACGTCCCTCGAACCTCGGGTCTCCCTTGCGGAAGACCACGCCCTGTAGACGCCCGTAACCCGGAATCAGTTCGAGTGCCGGCGTCAGGAATGGCACGTTGTACTCGCCGCTCTCGGGATCCAGCAGGTGAATTCCGGCGATATCGCACTCGCCACGCCTGGCTGCGTCGAGCCCGGCGAGGCTGCCCACCGCCATGAACTTCGGCCGCACGCCCTCTTTTTCCAACTCGCCAAGCAGGTAGTCGAGGCCGATGCAGTGGCTGCCGATGACGACGAGATCGGCGAGCTGCAATTCCCGTCCGAGCAGTTGCACGTCGACCATCGTGCCTGCTGCGACGATCTCCTCGTGACGGTCGATCGTCGTGAAGCCATCGGCGCGGCTGAACGTCGTCACGCTGCCCGAGCCCTGGCCCATGGGGTAGGCCACGAGTCCCTGGGTCCGGCTGAAGCCGGACACGACGTTGTCGGACACGATGTCATCGGTTGCCGCAACCAGGCCAACGAGAAGGTACTCGGTGCGCCCGATCTCGCTGTTCACGCGCACGGCCAATCGCGCCTGCACGGTTGCACCCACGTCATGCATGCGTCCCGCCATGGCGGACAGAACCGGCGCGACGAACTCGTGAAACGTGAAGATCGCCGACGTCGGGAATCCTGGCAGGACGACGACCGGTCGACCGCGTGTCGCCGCGAGACAGATCGGCTTTCCCGGCTTGAGCGCGACGCCGTGGGCCACGATTCCGGGGTCGCTCAGCTCGGCGACGACGCGGTACGAGATGTCTCCGGCGCCTTTACTGGTGCCTCCGGAGAGCAGCACGATGTCGGCGATCTCGATCGCCTCCTGCACCTTCGCACGCAGCGCATCCGCACCGTCTGGCACGATGCCGAGGCGATGGGGCTGGCCGCCCAACTCGCGCACGGCGTCGGCCAGCACCTGCGCGTTCGAGTCGTAGATCCGCGCCGGCTGCATCGGCTGACCCGGGGCGATGATCTCGTCACCGGTCGAGAGGATGGCGACGATTGGCTTGCGCCAGACGTCGACGCTGGCCACGCCAATTGCGGCGAGCACTCCGGTGTCGCGGCTGGTGAGAATCTGGCCGCGTCGCAGCACCGTCTCGCCGGCGGTGATGTCCGTGCCGGCGAATGACACGCCCGAGCCGGCGGTGACGGCTCGGCCGATGCGAAGCGTGTGGGTCCGGCTGAAGCCGGTCGCCACGTCGGTACTGTCGTAGTGTCCGGCTTCAGCCGGACTGACGTCGGCGTGTTCGACCATCACGACCGCGTCGGCGCCGCGCGGCATCATGCCGCCGGTTGCGATCGAGACCGCTACGCCCGCGCGCACGACCGTGGCCGGCACGATGCCGGTGTGAATCACCTCCTCGGCGAGGCTCGTGCAGCGGGGGACCTCTTCGGACGCGCCGAAGGTGTCCTCCGCCACCACGGCGAAGCCGTCGACATTCGCGCGATCGAACGACGGCACGTCAACCGGCGACGTGACGTCCGCGGCGAGCACGCGTCCAAGCGCTGCGTCGAGCGCGATCGTCTCGATGCCACGCGGTGCGAGGTCGATGGCGCTCCGGAAGCGTCGCTCGGCTTCATCGCGATCGAGCACATGGAGGAACTGTTCCTGCCCTGGCCCGGAATCTTTGGCGAAGCGCTCATTCATATAGCCAGACGTCGACGTCGGTGCCGGCGGGGAAGCCCTCGCTGTCCTGGTCGATGATCACGAAACCATCGGCGCGCGTAGTCGACGACAGCAGCGAGGCGCCGGAGATCGAGAGCGGCTCGACTTGTCCATCGGATAACCGCACGCGAGCGTAGTCGAGCCGCCCGATCGGTGAACTGATCTTTCGCGTCAGCGTCCCGCGCATCGATCGGTATGGCCACGCCTTCGCCCGGCCGCCAAGCGCACGGATTGCCCGGCCGGCGAAGAAGTCGTAGGCGCAGAGCGCCGACACGGGATTACCGGGAAGCAGGAAGACGAGCCGTTGCCCGAGCCGCCCCATGCCGGTCGGGCTGCTCGGCCGCATCGCGACACCGTGCACGGCCAGCTCGCCGTGCGATGCCACCAGCGTCGGGGCGAGGTCCTCGATGCCGACACTGGAGCCGCCGGAGACGATCACCACATCAGCGTCGGCCTGCATACCCGTGAGAATTGCGTCAGCATCGTCGCGCACCAGCCCCGGGAAGTCGACGACCGCGCCGTCACGAACGGCGAGCGCCTCGAGCATCGGACCATTCGCATCGGTGATGTGGACGCCGTGCGGCGGCGAGCCCGCTGGCAGGAGCTCGTTGCCCGTGATGACGAGCCGCACGCGGGGGCGACGCACCACGCGCGCATGCCCAATGCCGATCGAGCTCATCACACCCAGATCCTGCGGACGCAGAACCCGGCCGGTGTCGAGCAGTGTCGTGCCGTGCACGATGTCCTCGCCGCGCTGCCCCACGTTCTTACCGGGCGAGACCGTGGCGAGGGCGGCGATGCTCCCTGAAGACTCGCCGCTACACGCATCGACGAACTCAGCCGGAAGCACTGCGTTGCTGCCCGCGGGAATCGGTGCGCCGGTCATGATGCGCACGGCCTCGCCGGGCGCGAGCGTTCCGTGAAACGGAGAACCGGGCATCGCGTCGCCGACGTGCTTCAGCGCGACGCGGTTGTACGAGGTTGCCCCTTCGGTGGAGTCAGCCACCACGGCATAGCCGTCCATGGTGGCGCGGTCGAAGCCCGGTACGTCCACGTTGCTGACGACCGGTGTGGCGAGGATACGACCGGCAGCTTCGCGCAGTGGCACCTCCTCTGCGGGGAGCTGATGCAGCTGAGCATCGAGCCACGCGAGGGCTTGTTCCACCGTGTGTCGGCGGCTGAAGCCGTGCATCCGGACATCGCGTGGTGCGTGAGGACGGCTACTCACACTCGATCACGACACACAGAGGCAGCGAGGCACCGAGAGTTTCCCAGGCTCAGAATTACTGCGAAGCATTCATCGCCTCGGCGAGGATACTTCCACCACCAAAGCTCATACGTTCAGGCACGTCGCCGCCGGCAGTCACGCTGACCGCGCAGTACTTGAACTCCGGGATCTTGCCGAAGGGATCGAGCACCGGGTTGGTCAGCATGTTTGCTGCCGCCTCGTAGTAGCAGAACGGCACGAACACCGCCCCGCGCGGTGTGCCATCGTCTGCCCGCGCGTAGAGCGAGATGCTGCCGCGGCGCGAGGCGATGGTCAGGATGCCGCCGGGGCCAACACCGAGATCCTCGAGGTCGAGCGGATGCATGGACGCGACCGGCTCCGGTTCGATGTAGTCGAGTGCCGACGCGCGCCGTGTCATCGATCCGGTGTGCCAGTGTTCCAGCTGACGGCCGGTGATCAGCACCATCGGGTACTCGGCGTCGGGCCGTTCGGCGGCGGAAATGAGATCAGCTGGAACGAACTTGCCGCGACCGCTCGCCGTCGGGAAACGATCGATGAACACAACGGGATCGCCCGGGTCACCCTCTTTCACGCAGGGATACGTGACCGAGGACTCCTGTTCGAGCCGCTCCCAGGTGATGCCGGCGATGGAGTCCATGCACTGCCGCATCTCGTTGAACACATCGCGCGGATGCGTGTACTGCCACTCGAGCCCGATGCGACGCGCCAGCTGAACGATCAGCCAGAAGTCCTCCCGCGCATCGCCAGGCGGCTCGATCGCCTTGCGACCGAGCTGCACCATGCGATCGGTGTTGGTCACCGTGCCGACCTTCTCCGGCCACGCCGTCGCCGGCAGCACGACGTCGGCGAGGTAGGCCGTCTCGGTGAGGAAGATGTCCTGCACGACGACGTGATCGAGCGCGGCCATGGCTTCGCGCGCGTGATCGACGTCAGGGTCTGACATCGCGGGGTTCTCGCCCATGATGTACATCCCGCGGATCT
>JAICEG010000142.1 GCA_025924295.1 Vicinamibacteria bacterium | reverse complement strand
TCCACTGGTAACCGACGATGGCAGACAAGACGAAATGGGCGGCGCTCGTAGCCGGCGCAGGCTGCCCGATGGACGCTCCGCGGCCGGCATCGAACGACCGTTGGGATCTGGTGGCACCGCTGTCCGTATCCTCGCTCTATCTGACGAAGAACCAGACCTACCGCGGGCAGTGCCAGCTCATATTCGACTCACGGCATGTCGCACGCCTGGATCAGCTCTCGCTCCCGGAATGGACATCGCTCGCTGCTGACATTTTCACCGCGCAACAGGCGGTCACACGCGTCGTCGCCCCCGACCATGTGAACGTCGAATCGCTCGGCAACGTCGTGCCGCACTTGCACTGGCACATCATCCCGCGCTACGTCGGCGATCCGATGTGGGGCGCCCCGATCTGGCGCCTGCCGCTCGATTCGATGCCGGATACGCGTTTGCCAGACGAGGAACGCGCGGCCCTCCTCGCCCGGCTGCGAACGGCGCTGGCTGGCCCGGTCACCGACATGACCGGTGTGGGCCTGAGCGCGCGCTGGGTCGCTGCCAATCGCGCGCTCGAAACCGAGCATCCGTCGCCGCTCTATCGCGACCCGTACGCGCGTGAACTGGCCGGCGATGCCGGCTTCGACGTGTTGTATTCGATGCGAACGGCCTCTGGCATGGGAACCTTCAGCGGCCCCGATCCTTATCTCACCATTCGCACGCGCTTCTTCGATGACGCGCTGCTCGACGCCGTCCGCGACTCGTCGATCGATCAGGTCGTCCTCCTCGCAGCCGGAATGGATGCGCGCGCGTTCCGCCTCGAGTGGCCAGCCGGCGTACGCCTGTTCGAGGTCGATCGCAACGACGTCTTCAAGCACAAGGAAGCGATCCTCGCGCGCATGCAGGCCAGGCCGGCGTGTGACCGCAGAGTAGTGGAACAGGATCTGTCGCAGTCGTGGGGCTCCGCGCTCGTCCACGCCGGCTTCGACCCCAGGCGGAAGGCGGCATTCCTCGCCGAAGGACTTCTCCACTATCTCGACGAACCGGCGGCCACCTCGCTGTTCGAGGTCCTGCGCGGCACCGCCGCACCGGGCAGCTGGCTGGGCCTCGACACCATCAACCCGGAAGTGCTCGCGTCGCCTTTCATGGCGACATACCTCAAGAAGCTCGCGCAGCTTGGTTGTCCCTGGAAGTTCAGTGTTGCCGACCCTGGAGCGTTCATGGCCGCCAGGGGGTGGCAGGCGACTGTCGTGTTGCCCGGCGAGCCCGATGCGAACTTCGGTCGTTGGGTCCTGCCGGTGATCCCTCGAACGATCGCGGGTATGCCCCGCACGTTCCTGATTCAGGCAACTCGCATCGCGGACTGAGGTTTGCCGGCGACTACCCTACCGGTCGACCCACAGCCGGCTGCCGCGAACTTTCTGCGTCACCTCACGCTCGAACTCCTCGCGATCGTCGCCGCGATAAAGGCCTCGAATCAGGGCGACACCGTCAGAGAAACGACCCGAGTACATCAGGCCAAGTGCCGGTCGCAGCAATCGGCACTTGTCGACGCCCAGGTCCTTGCCGCCCGATCTGGACATCCACGCCTGGGCGTCGTCGAGCCATTCCGCAAGCTGTTCACGATAGCTGCTGGCGAATCGCGGCGTGTCGACGACGTACATGCCTCGCGTGCGGTCGTAGGAATAGATCACTCGCGGGAGTGGAGAGTCAGCGAACGAGCAATAGGCGTATGCCCATTGATCGTCACACGTGATGAACTCGAGCGTGCCGTTGCCATCGAGATCCTCGAGTTCTCCGGGACCACAGTTGCCGGTCTCCAGCACGAGAATGGGCATCACGTTCTCACCCACCGAGTAAATGGCGCTCGAATAGCAGCAGTGCGCACCACCCGACCAGGCCGACACGACCAGGTCAGCAAAGCCGTCGCCGTTGACGTCCGTGCCGCTCAAGTCGCTGGCTGTGAACGCGGTCAGCGTACCGGCGCGTCCGAAGGTCGTCACGCGCCGTGCACCGGCGTAGACGACGGTAATGCAGTCGCACATGCCCGCCGGGGACACGTCCGGCGTCGCCGAATTGACCCAGCGTTGGATGGTGAAGGGACCGACGCTCCGTTCGTCGTGCAGACCGTAGCCGTCCTGCGGCGCTTCGCGAGGTGTCTGCGCGGGTGCGGGAATCGCCCAGAGCAGCACCATCGCGATCACGACCGACCGGATCATCGCACGGCGCACTCCCATGTGAGGTAGGACGACATCGTGCAAACTTTAGCCTGATCGGGCCCAGTTTTGGGAGTTGGGAGTTCGAGGTTGGGCGTTGACGTATTCGTTGACCGGCGGAGCCTGCAGCTACGACGGAAATGGAGCGATGCCAATGAGCAGCACCAGGCGGTCCGGGCCGGTGTTGACGACGCCGTGGCTCACGTCGGCCGGCGCCCAGACGACCATTCCCTGCCCGGCGGTCCGGCGCTCGTCGCCGACCACGAACTCCCCTCGGCCTTCGACCACGAAATAGAACTTGTCCTGGCCGCCGTGGACGTGAGGATGCTGCTCCTGTCCCGGGTGAAGACAATTCAGCCCCAACATCAGCCGATCGCTGCGAAACAGCGTCGACTTGAAGACCTTCGAGGGGTTGGCTCCGACGTGATCCGAGTAATGCGTCATGTTCGACATGTTGGGACCGCCTTCATTCGACTCGGCGAAGGATGAAGCATTTGAGATAGTGCGTCTCGGGTGCGCCGACCAGCACCGGGTGATCGCGCCCCTGCATCCGTTTCTCGACGATGGTGAGGGGCGTATGGCTGTCGATCGACGCCTCGTGCACCATCTCCGCGAACATCTCCTCGTTGACGTTGTAGGAACAACTGCAGCTGACAAGGTACCCACCCGGCGCCAGCAGTCGCAGCGCGCGCAGGTTGATCTCCTTGTAACCGGCGAGCGCGTTCGGCACTGACGCCTTGTTCTTCGCAAAGGCGGGAGGATCGAGCACGATCGTGTCGTAGCGCTCGCCCGCTTTCTCGAGCCGGCGCAGCTCGTCGAAGACGTTCGCTTCACGAGCCGTCAGGTTGCCGACCCGATTACGGGTGGCATTGCTGGTGATGCGGGCAACCGCGTCGGCGGAGATATCGATCGCTTCGGCGGCAGTGCACTGGCCCGCCAGCCGCAACGCGAATCCACCGTGGTAGCTGAAGCCGTCGAGCAGACGCCCATGTGCGTACCGTGCGGCTGCCTCACGATTCTCCCGCTGATCGAGAAACAACCCGGTCTTCTGCCCCTTTCGCAGGTCGACGTCGTACTCGATCGGGCCCTCGCGCACCACGACGCTGTCGGGGATCGTGCCAGCGAGCACCTCGACGGTCTGCTCGAGGCCTTCAAGCGTGCGCACCTTGGGATCGTTTCGCGCAAGGATTCCATCGGGCGAGAGCAGTTCGGATAGCCAACCGATGACGGAGGGAAGCAGGCGGTCCATTCCCTGAGAGAGCGCCTGCACCACCAGGTACGAGCCGTAGCGATCTACTACCAGCGACGGCAGCAGGTCGGCTTCACCGTGGACAACCCGGTACGCGGTGGCGTCGAGGTTCAGTGAGTCGCGGAACCGAATCGCACGCTCGAGCCGGGCGCGCAGCATCGCTGGCTCGAACGGCGCATCGCCGCGCGTCAGCATTCGAAGCGGAATCTGCGACCGATCGCTGAACAACGCATGGCCCAGCGTCCGTCGTCGAGGGCCGATGACCTCGACGATGTCGCCGCCAGAGGCGTCGACGTCGGCAACATCGGCACGATAGATCCAGGGATGGCCGGTGCGCAGGCGCTGCTCGCCGCGGGCACTCACTACGACGGTAGAACTGGAGATGTGTGTGTTCACGCTTCTCGGTTCTGGGTTCTCGGTTCGTGTTCAGGTTCGGTTCGAGGTTCGGTTCGACGTTCATTGTGCATCGTTCGAGCCCGTTTCGTGAGGGACGTCGTGTCGAGTCACCACCATGAACATGAACACGAACCGAGCAGCGAGAACCGAGAACCGTGAACTTTCCAGTACAATTTCCCGTCATGCCTTCTCCATCAACGGCACCCGCCATGCTCCGCTCACTTGCCGAAACCGATCCCGAGATAGCCGCCGCGATCACGAACGAAACCCATCGCCAGGCTGACGGGCTCGAGCTCATCGCATCGGAGAACTTCGTGAGCCGGGCGATTCTCGAGGCGGCTGGTTCGGTCATGACGAACAAGTACGCGGAGGGGTATCCCGGTCGCCGCTACTACGGTGGCTGCGAGTTCGTCGACGTTGCCGAGTCGCTGGCCATTTCACGGGCAAGGGCGCTGTTCGGCGCCGAGCACGCCAACGTGCAGCCGCACTCGGGGGCGCAGGCCAACATGACGGTGTACTTCGCCACCGTCAAGCCGGGCGACACCGTGCTGGGCATGAACCTGGCGCACGGTGGCCACCTCACGCACGGACATCCTCTCAACTTCTCGGGCAAGCTGTACAACATCGTTCCGTACGGCGTGCGGAAAGACGACGAGCGGATCGACTACGAGGAACTGGAGCGACTCGCGCATCAGCACAAGCCCGCCATGATCATGGTGGGCGCGAGCGCATACCCGCGCGTGATCGACTTTGCACGCATCGCGAACGTGGCCAGGGCCATCGGCACCGTGATGGTCGTGGACATGGCGCACATCGCGGGACTGGTAGCGGCCGGTATCCATCCCAGCCCGGTGCCACACGCCGACTTCGTGACGTCGACCACGCACAAGACGCTGCGCGGGCCGCGGGCCGGGTTGATCCTGTGCCGCGAGCAGTACGCGAAGGAAGTGGACAAGGCGCTGTTTCCCGGCGTGCAGGGAGGTCCGCTGATGCACATCATCGCGGCCAAGGCGGTCTGCTTCAAGGAAGCGATGGAGCCGGCGTTCCTCGCTTACCAGAAACAGATCGTGGCCAACGCGCAGGCGCTCGCGCAGGCCCTGACGAGCAACGGCTACCGGCTGGTGAGCGGCGGCACCGACAACCACCTGATGCTCGTCGATGTGTTCTCGAAGGGCGTCACTGGAAAGGTGGCAGAAGCATCGCTCGGCAAGGCTGGCATCACGGTCAACAAGAACGCGATCCCCTTCGACCAGAATCCGCCAATGGTGGCGAGCGGCATCCGTGTCGGAACTCCCGCGCTCACGACGCGCGGGATGCGTGAAGCAGAAATGGGTGACATCGGTGCGCTCATCGCGCGCGTCCTTGCGGCCCCTGACGACGATCGCATCATTGGAATGGTCAGGACCGAGGTAGAACAACTCTGCAAACGGTTTCCGCTCTATGACTCTCCATCGTTGAATAAGTGATCTTTGGTTCAGTGCCCCTGACCACCGTCGTAAGCGCCACGTTCTCGGACACGGGCCCGGTTGCGCGGGCAGTGCCCGGGTTCGAACCACGCGAGGGACAGCGCCGGATGGCAGCGGCCGTGGCCGCAGCCATCGAAGACGGCGAAACACTGCTGGCTGAGGCCGGCACCGGCACGGGCAAGACACTCGCCTATCTCATTCCTGCGATCCTGAGCCGTCAACGCGTGCTCGTCTCCACGGGCACCAAGAACCTCCAGGAGCAGGTCTTCTTCAAGGATCTCCCGTCGTTACGCGAATCGCTCGGCGTGCCGTTCACCGCCACGCTGATGAAGGGCCGCTCGAATTACCTGTGCCTCCATCGCTGGGAGAGCTATCGCGACGCGGTCGAAGGCAACACCGGGACGAGCGGCCGCCTGATCGAGTCTGGCGATCACGTTCTGCTCCCCGTCATCCAGCAGTGGATGACCGAGACGCAGACCGGCGATCGCGCGGAGCTTCGCGACTTACCGGAAGACCTGCCGCTGTGGAAGGAGATCTCTGCCGACGCCGACACCTGTCTCGGCACCGAATGTCCTCGCTACGGCGACTGCTTCCTCACGCTGATGCGGCAGCGCGCCGCCGAATCCGACGTGGTCATCGTCAACCACCATCTGCTGTGCGCGGATGCCTCGGTCCGGCAGAGTGCCTACGGTGAAGTCATCCCTTCCTGCCCCACGCTCATCGTCGACGAAGCGCATCAACTGGAGGACGTGGCCACCCAGTACTTTGGAATCGCGTTCAGCAACTTTCGCGTCGACGATCTCGCGCGCGATACCGAGCGATTGTTGGCGACGGCAACCCTCGAGTTCGAACGGACCGAGGCCGCAGCGCGTGCATTGGTACGCGTGGCAGACACCTCGGCGATCTTCTTCGCGGCCCTGTCGCTCGCCAGATCGATGGCGATTGGCCTTTCCGACGCGCGCGCCCGCTACACCGGCGAGGCGATGGCGGATTGCACCGAGGAGGGGCTCATGCTCGCGGCGGCGCTCGAGGAACTCGAGCGATCGCTGACGAAGCGAGGCAGCGGACTCGACGCCGCAGACGAAGAAGAAGAGTCGGTTGCGACGCTGGTGCGACGGGCACGCGATCTGCGGCAGGATCTGCGGTTTCTGCTGCGGGCCGACGACGAGGATTTCGTCTTCTACCTCGAACAGCGCGGGCACGGGACCTTTCTTCGCGCGTCACCCGTCGACGTCTCGGGCATCGTTCGCGACGTGCTCTTCGACCGGTTCCGCACCGTAGTCCTGACGTCGGCAACGCTGGCGATCGACGGTTCGTTCGACTACATCAAGGGACGACTCGGAATCGCGGTCGCGCAGGAACTGCAGGTGCCGTCGGAATTCGACTACCGGCAGCAGGCGCTGCTCTACCTGCCGCGACGAATGCCGCCACCGAAGTCGCCGTCCTTCGCGGAGGCCGTGGCGCGAGAAACGATCGCGCTGCTGACGCGATCGCGCGGGCGGGCATTCGTGTTGTTCACCAGCTACCGTGTGCTTCGCGCCGTACGGCCACTGGTGGAGATGGGCCTCCCTTACCCGATCCTCGTCCAGGGGACAGCGCCGCGATCGGCGCTGATCGAAGAATTCAGATCGACGCCCAATGCTGTCCTGCTCGCGACATCGAGCTTCTGGCAGGGGGTCGACGTGGTGGGCGAATCGCTCAGCTGCGTAGTGATCGACAAGCTGCCATTCGCATCCCCGGGGGACCCGGTCACCTCCGCCCGAATCGAGGCCATCAAGGCACGGGGCGGTGATGCCTTTGCCGATTACCAGGTGCCGCTGGCCATCCTCTCGCTGCAGCAGGGACTGGGCCGGCTGATTCGCCACCGCACCGACCGGGGAGTGCTGGCCGTGCTGGATCCGCGCCTGGCGACGATGGGCTACGGACGGCGTTTTCTGGCGTCGCTGCCACCCGCACCGGTCACCCGCGACCTCGGTGCGGTGGACCGGTTCTTCAAGTAGACTAGACCGACCGGGTGTCACCCGCGGCCGATCGTGTGCGGACCCGGTATCGTTCATTTGAGGAGGCATTTATGCGGACCCATCTGATCCGCGGCGTCATGGCCCTTGCGGTCCTTCTGACGGTGTCCGCGGTGCCTGCGCTTGCCCAGAGCGTCATGCGCGGCAAAGTCGTTGACGGCCAGGGAAAACCGGTTCCTGACGCGGTCGTCTTGTTCGAGGCGACCGACGCCAACCGGAAGACACAGACCAAGACCGATCGCAACGGCGACTTCCTGCAGGTGGGCCTGAGTTCCGGTGCGTACAAGGTCACTGCATCGAAGGACGGTGTCGGGACGCAGACCCTCCAGGCCAATGTCCGGCAGGGTCAGAACAACCCGCTGAACTTCTCGCTCGCCCCGGCGGGCGCTGCCGCAGGAGCAGCCGACAAGGCGGAAGCAGCTGCCATCCAGGCCGCCGCTGGTGCGGCGGCGGATGCGATGAAGGCCGGCCGTCACGACGAGGCGATCGCCAAGTTCAACGAGGTCATCGCCAAGCTGCCGACCTGCGCCGACTGCTACTACAACATCGGCCAGGCCTACATGGCCAAGCAGGACTACGCAGGGGCAGAGACCGCGTTCAAAAAGGTCATCGAACTGAAGCCGGACTCCGCCGAAGCGTACACGGGTCTCGCCGGCCTGTACAACTCGCAGAAGAAGTTCGACCTTGCTGCCGAGGCGAGCTCGAAAGCCTCACAGCTCTCAGGCGGCGCAGCGGGCGGCGGCGGTGCCGAAGCCAGCTACAACCAGGGCGTGATCCTGTTCAACTCGGGCAAGTTCGCCGAAGCCAAGACGCAGTTCGAGGCCGCGACCAAGGCCGACCCGAACATGGCGATGGCGCAGTATCAGCTCGGGATGACGGCGCTGAATCTCGGTCAGATTCCTGAAGCCATCAGCGCACTCGAGGCGTACCTGAAGGTCGACCCGAATGGTCCGCGGGCCGCGGAAGTGAAAGCGGCGCTGCCCGCGCTCCAGGCGATGCTGAAGAAGTAGCTCTGGAGCTCACCTTATCCGCCCGTCTGGCTGAGGTTCGTCGGCGCATTCACAGTGCTGCAACCTCGGCCGGACGAGACCCTGCCTCCGTTCGACTCATAGCCGTCTCAAAAACCTTCCCGATCGAAGCCATTCGCGAAGCTTTTGCCGCCGGGCAGCTCGACTTCGGGGAGAACAAAGTGCAGGAAGGTCTACAGAAATTCGCGACATCAGCCGACCTTTCAATCAGGTGGCATTTACTCGGCCACCTGCAGACGAACAAGGCCCGGAAGGCGGTCCAGGCGTTTGCCACGATTCACTCGGTCGACGGCATCGAGCTGCTTCAGAAGCTCGATCGGGCGGCAGAGGAATCAGGGCGCACCCCGGAACTGCTGATCCAGGTGGACCTCGCGGGGGAAGCGACCAAGTTCGGCGCCACTCCTGACGACGTCCGGCGGCTTCTGGATGCCGCAGGCGCATGTCGCGCCGCCAGGGTTGTCGGGTTGATGACGCTGCCGCCCATACCGGACACGCCCGAAGACGCGCGACCCTGGTTTCGTCGGCTGCGCGATCTCCGCGACGAGTGGTTGGCTTCCGGTGTTCCCGCCCCGATGCTGCGAGAGCTGTCGATGGGGATGAGCGGGGACTTCGAGGTCGCCATTCAGGAAGGGGCGACGATGGTACGGGTCGGCACGGCAATTTTTGGGAGCCGACATGTTGAACAATGAAGACCTGCCCCCGGCCGTCGAGACCCGGCGCCTGCCCTCGCCTGATCGCCACTCAGCGCCGACGCCACTCGATGTTCGCCAGGCCAAGTTCAGCACGTCGATGCGAGGCTACGAGCGGAACGAAGTGAACGCCTTCCTGCTCGAGGCCGCTGACGGATACGAGCAGGCCATGCGCGAGAACGAGCGTCTTCGCCAGGAAGTGGCGCGGCTCGATGCGTCGCTGACGCAGTATCGCGAGCTCGAAGGTGCGCTCAAGGGCGCGCTCATGAGCGCACAGAAAGTTGCCGACGACATGAAGGAGACCGCCTCCCTCGACGCCGCACGCATCGTCCGCGAGGCCGAGGGTCGCTCGGCGCTGATCCTGCAGCAGGCCCAGGCGCAGCTCGAGGACATCCAGCGCGAGATCGATGGACTCCGGCTGAAGCGGCGTGAATCAGAGGTGGCGGTGGAATCGATCATTGCCGCGCTCCATAACACGCTCGAATACGTGCGCGAGCAGGACCAGCGGGAGACACGCATCATCCCGCACCGTCCGCTCTTGAACGTCGCGCAGTCTGCCTGAACCCGCCGCTACTTCGCGTAGAGCGCGCGCACGCGGCGAGCGTCGGCTGGTGACAAGCCGGCGTTTCGTGCGATGTCGTCGCGCGTGCGGAGCTGGCGGCGATAGCGATCGAAGAAGCCGACGAGATCGCCGCCGTAGCCGAAGAAATACATGATGTCGTCGAAGTCGGCCGTGTGACTGAGGCCGACGGCGTGCCCCAGTTCGTGCAGGCACGTCAGGTACACGATCGTGTCGCGCATCAGCGCATCGGCGCGCGCGGCACTCGCCATATCGGGACCGAGCGCGGACACATCCGGCCGGATGAACACCGCAGCCCCGCGCCGCCCGTCGAGCGTGAGCGAACGCATCTCACCGTACTGACCCGAAGACGCCGGCACGAAGTAGACGCGCAACAACGCCTCGCGTTCGCTCGAGGCTGGTTGGAACTGCAGCGCTCCGCCGATCGTGCGTTCCCACGCCTGGAGTGCCCAGCGCGCGAGATCGTGATCGCCGGGCCTGGCTTCGGATCCGGCTTCCGCTTCCGCGATGAAGTACGGCACGCGGCCGTTGTCGAGCGGCTGGAGTGTTGGCGGGCCCTGGGCGAAGATCAGGCCAGTACCATGCACGAGCGCAAGCCCTGCTATCGCCAGGCCAAGCTGCGCGAACTTTTTCATGATCAAAGATCAACTCCCAACGCCCAATTCCCAACTCCCAATTCTGAGCTTTGGGAGTCGGAGGTTGGGAGTTGGAAGTTGACAGGTTTGTTTCTAGAAATCCATGTACAACCCGAAGCGCAGGAGCCGCGGCGGCAGGACTCCAGTTCCAGTGACGTTCCCCAGCGCGGGACCGTAATTGTTGTTCTGCATGAGCACTGGATTGGCGTTGAACACGTTGAACAGGCTCAACTCCGGCCTGAAGACATAGCGACCGCTGCGGAACGAGCGCGAGAGGCTCAGATCGAACTGGTTGACACGGTCGTTGTACTCGGTGCCGGGCTCGTTGAGCCGGACATTGACCGAGGCCTGCGTGAGCGTCGGGATTTGCGTTCGCGAGACCTGATAGATGATGGACCGTTCCGTTCCCGGTGTGCTCTGAAGCGTCGCGCTCAGGCGGATATCCCATTTCATTGGGTAGCTGCCTGCGAGCTTCAACTGTGTGGTGAGAGGCACGTCGTAGTCACTCTCTTCACAGCCCCGAAGCTGGATAGGCTCGTCGACTTCACACGTCCCGACGAGCACGTGTCCCGTCGAGGTGCCGCCAAAGATGCTGCCGCCGTTGCCCAACCGGTAGTTGAACGAGACGTCGAAGCCGTTGTAGATCCTGGTGTTGACGCTCGAGTTCGTGTCGAGCTCGTTGACTTGGCCCAGCTTCGCGCGATCAAGGTTGTACACCGGCAGCATCTCGCCGTTTCCGCGCGGATCGGGCGTGAACAACAGCGTGTAGTCGGAGTGGCTGATAGCCAGGTTGTCGGTCCAGGTCAGCTCCTCGAAGCTGCGGCGGTTATAGCTGACCGCGACTGACAGTCTGGACAGCAGCTCGTGCTGGAT
>JAICEG010000141.1 GCA_025924295.1 Vicinamibacteria bacterium | reverse complement strand
TGCAGAAAACGCTCTCGCCGCGCGTGCAGCGTGACCTCGGCGCGAATCCTGGCCTTTTCCCGGGTCAGCACGACGTGCGCCGATACGGCACTGTCGTTGAGCAATCGCAGCGTGTGATCGAGCCGTTCCTCGACGAGAGCCCGTATGGCCGGCGTGATCGTGAGATGTCGTCCAGTGAGTTCGAGGCGCATAGCGCGACGCAATCAGCTCAGGGCCGCCGCCCCGAGACCTCAGTAGAGAACCTTGCGTTGGTTGGATGTGGGGATCTTCAGCTCTTCCCGATACTTGGCAATCGTCCGGCGTGCCAGTTCGAGCCCCTCGCGCTGAAGGATGCTGACGATCTTGGAATCGCTCAACGGCTTTCTCGGATCCTCCTGCTCGATGATCTTGCGGATGCGCTGCTTGATCGTGACCGAAGACACCGCCTCGCCGTACGAGCTCGAGATGCCGCTGTGGAAGAAGTACTTCATCTCGAACACGCCCTGGGGGGTGTGCATGTACTTGTTCGTCACGACGCGACTGACCGTCGACTCGTGCATCCCGATGTCGTTGGCAACGTCGCGCAGCACCAGCGGTCGCAGGTACTCGATCCCGTGATCGAGGAAGTCGCGCTGAAAGTTGATGATGCTCGACGCCACCTTGTGGATGGTCTTCTGCCGCTGTTCCACCGACTTGATCAGCCACAGTGCCGAACGGAACTTGTCTTTCACGTACGCGCGCGTCTCGTCAGTGTTCTCGGACGCGTTCTTGTCGAGCAGCCGTCGATAGACAGGGCTGATACGCAGCTGCGGCAACCCCTCTTCGTTGAGCACGGCGACGTACTGATCCTCGATCTTGACGATGTAGACGTCCGGGATCACGTACTGCGACTGCGACGGGTTGTAACGGCTGCCTGGCTTGGGATCGAGGTGCCGAATCAGCTCGATGTGCTGCTTCAGGTCGTCGATCGTGAGTCCCAGCTTGCGTGCGAGCTCCGGCACCTGGTGATTCTGCAGGAGCCGCATGTGCTCGGTGACGATCTGATCGGCTGGCGTGCCGGTCATTCCGAGATGACGCAGCTGCAGCAGGAGGCATTCCTGAAGATCGCGGGCCGCGACGCCGATCGGGTCGAAGCCCTGCACCAGCTTGAGCGCGCGCTCGACTTCCTCCACCGGCCACGGTCCCATGGCGGCCAACTCCTCGACTGTCGCCACGAGATACCCATCGTCATCGAGGTTGCCGATGATCGCTTCGCCGATCTCGCGGATGATCGGCTCGTCGGTCTGCATCGACAGCTGCCAGAGCAGGTGATCCGAGAGTGACTGCCCGGTCGACAGCGTGTTCTCGATCGGAGGAAGTTCCTTGACCTCGGTCGGCGTCCGCGGTCGATATCCGTCGTCGAGATAATCGCCGAAGAAGTACTCGTAGTCCTGGTCGTCCCACGAGTCGGCCTTCTTCTCCGATGGCTTCTCTTCCTGTTTTTCAGGGGCCGCCTCGACTGGTTGGAGCTCCTCTGTAGGGACCTCCTCGAGCATCGGATTCTCGACCATCTCCTGGTTCAGCAGCTCAGACAGCTCGAGCGTCGACATCGGCAGGAGCTTGATCGCCTGCTGAAGCGAGGGCGTCAGAATGAGCTTCTGAACGAGCTTGGTGTGTAGCTTTTGCGAGATGGCCATCAGCCAGCGAACCCGTAATCCATCTTAGTCCAACCGGAACTCGGTCCCCAGATAAATCCGGCGCACATCCTCATCCGCGGCGAGCGATTCAGGTGTGCCACTGCGGAAAATCACGCCGTCATGAACGATATACGCGCGATCGGTGATCCTGAGCGTTTCACGCACGTTGTGGTCCGTGATCAGTACACCGATCCCGCGCTCCTTCAGGTGGAAGACGATGTTCTGGATGTCGCTCACCGCAATCGGGTCGATGCCCGCAAACGGCTCATCCAGGAGGATGAAGCGGGGCGACATCACCAGCGCCCGCGTGATCTCCGCCCTGCGCCGTTCACCGCCCGAGAGCGTATGCGCCGGGGCTGACTTCAGCGGGGTGAGGTGGAGCTCGGCCAGTAGCTCTTGCAGCCGCTCGCGACGCGTCTGCGCATCGAGGCCGAGCGTTTCGAGAATCGCCAGGATGTTCTGCTCGACGGTCAGACCGCGAAAGATCGACGGCTCCTGCGGGAGGTAGCCGATCCCCTTGCGTGCGCGCGCATACATCGGCAGATCGGTGACATCCTCACCATCGAGCAGGACGCGACCCGAATCCGGGCCAGTGAGGCCGACGGTCATGTAGAACGTCGTTGTCTTTCCTGCTCCGTTCGGTCCGAGCAGACCGACGATCTCACCTGAGCCGACTTCGATGCTGACACCACGGACGACCGTGCGACCACGGTACGACTTGGTCAACTCCTTCGTCTGCAACGTCGACGTCATCGTCGCGGGACGGGTGCTGGCTGCGGGGGCTTGGTCGGTGGCGGTGTGCACGGTTTCGTCTCGGTGCGGCGTGTCTCGTTGCCGTCGACGACAATCCTGTCTGTCGACTTGAAAAACGTCAGCGTTCGCCCCGTCGTCTGCTGGCACCCTTCGCGGATCGACACGCCGGTGGGTCCGGTTCCAGACATGACGTAGCGCTCTTCCTTCGCGTGATAGGTCAGGCGGTCGCCACTTGCGGTCCGTGCTCCGACCACCATCGTGACCCGGCTGTAGGCCTCCAGGCGCTCGACTGCGTTGTCGCCGGTTGCGAGGACAACTTCGATCCGCTCGCCCCGAAGGTCCCCGTCGGGACCACTGACCTGGGCAAGCGGCGCACTACTGGCCTGTCCGCTTTTCGGTGCATCAGCGGCCGCACTGTAGGCGATCGTCCGTTTTGCCTCGTCGTACCGGATTTCGTTGGCGCGCCCGTCCGATCGTCCCTTGTCCAGGGACAGGCTCGATCGCGCCGGCGATCCGGACGCCGCCATGTCGCCGTTCTGCTGATCCAGGACGATGAGGTCCCCACGGATTGCCGTATCACCCTGGACCAGGGTGGCATCGCCGGAGTACTCCGCACGCCCGTTGCCGCCGCTGTAGTTGAGACGCTCGGCGTTGATGCTGGCCGGCTGTCCTTCTTTGAGCAGCCCGGGCAGGCGTCCATCGCCGTCGCTTTCCTTCGACTTCGGGGGCCGGCCACTCAGGGTGGTACGAACGTTCCCCCTGGCTTCCATGCCATGGCCTTCGAGTGTGACGTCGATTTCCCTGGCGTCCACGCGGATCTGCTCGTCGGTAACGATCGATCGCTGGCGTCCCTCGCTCGTGAGATTGAGCGTATTGTTCACCGGCTGGTACTGAGCCGCGCTGGCTTCGGCCTCGAAGCCTCGTTCCTTGAACGTCACGCCACCGTCGAAGAAGGCGTTTCTCAGCGTGTCACCGTCGAAGGAGGCTTGCAGCGACGCGGCATGGACCTCTCGGCCCGAGGCACCAGCTGCGTCGTTTTCCTCGAACACGACATCGGTTCGAAAACGAACCGCGGTAATCCCTCGTCCCGGCTCGCCCGTGGCGTCCAGCGTCCGTGCGCGGATGTTTCGTGGCGGCGCTCCCTCGGCTTTCGGGATGTCGAGTTGAACACCGTCGCGACCCGTCACCCTGGCCAGGCTGCCGTCCGATCCCATCTCGACTTCCAGGCCCTCGCCGCTCATCTGGCGAGATGACGCATGCTCGTCGGCCGCCGTGGTCACACTCGCCTTTCCGTTCAACAGCACTCGCTCGAGTCCCTCGCCGTCATCGGTGTAGTCGAGGTCGATCGCGTCGGCCTTCATTGCATCGAGCGCGCCGTCGCCGCCTTGAACGCGAGAGTTGCCGCGAAGCTCGAGGAAGGTCACGACATCTTCGTTGGCTGACAGCCGCGCCATGATTTCGTCGGCGTCGATCACCTGCGAACCACGAAGCACGTGCACGCTGGACTTCATGTAGAGCACGTTCTGTGTCCGATCGAGCGTCGCGTTCCCGGCGCTGCCATCGAGCGAGACGCGGCCATCCTGTTCAGTGACCACGACCTTGGCTCGGTCGTTGAGCGTCAGGACGTCACTTCGCTGGTCGTATGCCGCGCCCAGCCCGGACCCGGACATGAGGCCCTTCTTGAAGGTCACCTCGTTCGGCACGCGGGCGATGCCCTCGGACTGGTTGAAGGTCGCGCGCTCGGTCATGAGCTCGAAGCCATCGCTCACCGAGACCTTCACTCCGCCCGTCAGCTCGAGGTCAATCTGCCGTGGACCGGCCTGGGCCTCTTTCGCGCTGATGACGAATACCCGCCCTTCCGTCCTGCGGGTGATCACGACGTCGATGTGCTTGGCGGAACCATCCTCGTACGAAAGCGTGCGACCGGATTTGATCTCGAACTCGCGTTCGTTCCCGCGCACCTGTTCCAGCACGGTCTGGGTTGTCTCGAGGAGGGCCTTCTTATCCAGCCGATCGAGCGGTCGAGGCGGCGTTGCCACCGGCCGTTCGCCGATGGATCGGTACACCAGCACCCCAAAGACGATGCCGAAGATTGCCAGGCCGATGCGAAGGCGCTTTTGCCAAGAAGTCATTCAGCACGTACAGGATAGCATCGCGGGAACTGCCCCAGGCCGGGTTGGCGCGACCTTTGATCAGTCGAGCCTAACTCTCGGGTGCCTTGAAATCGGCGACGGACAGTTGCAGGTAGCGCTCACCATTCCAGGTGTCCTGTTCCAGCGAGAACGCGAGGTCGATCGACGAACGATGCTCGGTGACAAAGGCTTCGCGCTCGATCGCACGCCAGGCAACGCCGCGCATGATGCGGCCGTCCTGCTTGAAGGCCATCTTGAGGTGTCGGTCCTTGATGCGACGCGGGCCGTCCACGACTTCGACGCGGCTGGCGCGAAAGACCGGCCTGGGATTGCCCGCGCCGAACGGTGCCAAGGTCGTCATCTCCGCGGCGACCTGCTCGCTGATCGATCGGAACCCCAGGGCGCCGTCGATCCAGATTCGGGGACGGAGATCATCCGGTTGCAGGCGCTCCTCAGCGTAGTCGTTGACCTTCGCGCGCAACTCCCGGATCCGCGACGACTCGATCGTCAGTCCTGCGGCCTGCTTGTGGCCGCCGAACTTGATCATGCTGTCCGCGCACGATTCGAGTGCGGCCAGCATGTTGAACGACGGGATACTGCGGCACGATCCGTGAGCGACATCCCCATCGATCGAGATCACAATCGCCGGTCGATGGAACGTGTCGACGAGCTTCGACGCCACGATCCCGATGACACCTCGATGCCACCCTTCACCGCCGACCACGATGACCGTCCGCGATCCCACTTCGAGATCGGTCTCCACCAGCTTGCGGGCCTGCGCGACGATGTCGGCTTCTTCCTGCTGCCGCCGGAGATTCTCGCTGTTCAATTGCTCGGCTAACTGACGCGCCTCGTCGGCCATGGCATCGTCGGATGCCAGCAGAAGGCGGGCGGCAATGTCCGGCGTGCTCATGCGACCTGCGGCGTTCACTCGTGGCGCGAGCACGAACCCGATGTGATAGCTGTCGATCTCCTTGCCCGTGAGGCCGCACACTTCGAGCAACGCACGCAGGCCAATCTTGTGTGGTCCCCTCGACAGCATGCCGAGACCGAGTTTCGCGATCACTCGATTCTCGCCCGTCAAGGGAACGACGTCGGCCAAGGTTCCAATCGCGGCCATCTTGACGAACGCGGGAACCCAGTGACTGCGGCCGGACCGCGCGCATAGTGCCTGCACGAGCTTGAGCGCGACGCCAACACCAGCGAGGTTCTTCTCCGGGTACGAGCAGTCGTGGCGCTTCGGGTTGATCACCGCAAACGCGGCCGGTAGTTCCGTGTCGGGTTCGTGGTGGTCGGTGATGATGAGATCGAGGCCGAGCTCCCTGGCGCGGGCCGCCGCCTCTACTCCGCGGATGCCGCAGTCAACCGAGATGACGACGCGCACTCGTTCCGCCGCCAGTCGATCGAGCGAGGCAGGCTGGAGCCCGTAACCATCACGCAGTCGTTCAGGGAGGAAGTGGATGACATCGGCGCCGAGCAACTCGAGGGCGCGCCGGAGGATCACCGTCGAGGTGATCCCATCGACGTCGTAATCGCCGTGAATAGCGATGCGCTCGTTGTTGGCAATGGCCGCGAGGATACGCTCAACGGCAACCGACATGTCGGCCAACGCAAACGGGTCGAGGAGGTCGTCGAGCGATGGCGACAGAAATCTGCGTGCAGCCTCGAGGTCAGAGATGCCACGAATGCAGAGCAGTCGCGCCGTGACCGGAGCGATCCCCAGTTCCTGGACGAGCGCCTCCACCTGGCCGTCGTCGCATTCGAGCGGCTGCCACAGACGCTGAATCACTCTGCGATCCCCACGTTGCCCATCTTTCGCCACTTCTGGTAGCGCGCCGCGAGGCGCGCGGACGACTCGAGGACCGACACGTCTGCCAAGGCGCGACCGAGCGCGGTATCGAGAATCGTTGCGGCCAGATCGTGATTGGTGTGCGACCCGCCAGCGGGCTCGGACACGATCTCATCGATGAGCCCGAGCCGGAGGAGATCCGGCGCCGTGAGCTTCAAGGCTTCAGCCGCTTCGACCTTGCGTCCCGAGTCGCGCCACAGAATGGCGGCGCAGCCCTCGGGTGGAATCACGCTGTAAATGGCGAACTCGTGCATGAGAATTCGATCGCCAACCGCGAGCCCGAGGGCGCCGCCGCTGCCGCCTTCGCCGTGCACGACGACGATGATTGGCGTGTCGAGTGCCGCCATCTCGCGCAGATTGACGGCGATCGCTTCCGAGATGCCACGCTCTTCGGATTCGATGCCGGGATACGCGGCCGGCGTGTCGATGAAGGCTATGACGGCGCGTTGATACTTCTCCGCCAGCTTCATGACGCGCAGCGCCTTCCGATAGCCCTCGGGGCGCGCGTATCCGAAGTTCCGGTAAATCTTCTGCTTGGTGTCCCCTCCGCCCTTGTGATGCCCGACGATGAGAACCGGCTCCTCGCGGTAGCGCGCAAAGCCAGTCACGATCGCATGGTCATCGGCGAAGCGCCGGTCGCCGCTGATCTCGACGAAGTCGGTGAACAATCGGCTGACGTAGTCGAGCACCGTCGGGCGATTGGGATGCCGCGCGACCAGCACGCGCTGCCACGGCGTGAGCGTCTTGTAAATCTCGGCGCGAATCGAGTCGACCCTGGCGTACAGGCTGTCAATCGACCGTTGCCGCTCCGCCGTGGACGGCAGCATCGACAGCGCCTCGATCTCCTTCAGCAGGACGGCAATCGGCTCTTCGAACTCGAGCGTATCGGGTGGCATCTGCCTCCTGCCTTAGTTATCGCTCGTTCCCAGGACAGCGCAGGTCACAGCCTCACCTGAGGCTGACCGACCCGACTCCGCAGATCTTTTCGACCTCGGATATCAGACGCTCGGACGGGCGAACGCGAATCCCGCTGACGTCGGCGGTGACCCTGAGGTGCCGGTCGTTCTCGAGGATCACGAACGCAACGCGGCGGTCACCCTTGTGCTGGGCGAGGAGCTCCAGTAGTTGCTCGCAGGTTGCCCGGCCATGAGGTGGCATCGACAATCGGATGGCGACCGACTTGGCGAGCCGCTCGCGGACCATCTCGATGGGCGCAATCTCCGTCGCCAGCACCCGCACCGATTCATCGTCTCGCTCGAACCGCCCGTGGACGATGACGCTGCGCCCGTTTTCGGCGTAATGCCCGTGCTGCTTGAAGGTCTCCGGGAAGACGACCACTTCGATGCTGCCCGCGGCATCGTCCAGCGTGAAGACGCACATGCGGTCGCCCTTGCGTGTCTTCAGCGGACGCAGCCCCGAGATGATCCCGCCGATCGAGATGTCCTCTGCGACGCGGCCCGTGCCGTTCCCGTTGCCATTGCTGCCAGAGTGTTCAGGCCGCGCTGTGGTTTCGGTCGCCGCGTCATCGGACTCGTCCGCGGCGGCAACGGACGCCGACTCTTTCTTCGGTGCCAGGTCTGCGATCGTCCTGGCTCCGTATTCGCGCAAGTCGTCGGCGTAACGATCGATCGGATGCCCGGTCCAGTAGAGGCCGAGCGTTTCCTTCTCGTACGTCAGTTGCTCGATCTCCGACCACGGAGGCACGTCGGGAAGCGGAACGATCGTCGGTCCCGAGTTGTCGCCATCGCCGCCGCCGAACAGATCGACCTGCCCGAGATCCTTGTTCCGCTGAAGCCGATTGCCGTGATCGCAGGCCCCGTCGATGGCCGCGAACAACCTGGCGCGAGTGACGTTGAGCGGCTGCCGCAGCGGCGGATGCTTGCTGGCGTCCACCAGCGAATCGCAGGCGCCTGCTTTCACGAGCGCTTCGAAGACGCGCTTGTTCGCGATCCGCAGGTCGAGTTCCTCGCACAGTGCATGCAGCGACGGGATGCGACCTCCGAGTCTCGTGCGCGCGTCAAGGATGGCGCGGATGGCGCCCTCACCCAGTCCCTTGATCGCCGTGAGGCCGAAGCGGACGCCCTTCCCCGGCTCGACGGAGAAGTGAAGCTGACTCTCGTTGATGTCCGGCGGGAGGACCGGAATCCCACGGTCACGGCTCTCCGCCAGGTACATGGCGAGCTTGTCGGTGTTCTGCGCCTCGATGGTCAGCAGCGCGGCCGCAAAGTGCCAGGGATAGTTCGCCTTCAGGTAAGCGGTCTGATACGCGAGGAACGCGTAGGCGGTCGAGTGCGACTTGTTGAAGCCGTAGCCGGCGAAGTACTCCATCAAGTCGAAGATCTTGGTCGCCTTCTTCTCGTTGATCCCCTTCGCGCGTGCACCTTCCATGAAGGCTTCGCGCTGCTTGGCCATGACCTTGGGATCCTTCTTCCCCATGGCCTTGCGCAGGACATCGGCTTGCCCGAGGCTGAAACCGGCAAGTGCCTGGGCGATGCGCATGACCTGTTCCTGATAGGCAATGACGCCGTAGGTGTCCGAGAGGATCGGCTCGAGCTGCGGCAGCTCGTACTTGACCTCGGTCCTCCCCTGCTTGCGGGCCACCCAGTCGTCCACCATGCCCGACTTGAGCGGACCCGGGCGATAGAGCGCGTTCAGCGCGATCAGGTCATCGAGACGCTCGGGCTTGGCTTTCCGGAGAAGCTCGCGCATCCCCGAGCTTTCAAACTGGAAGATGCCGAACGCGGCGCCCTCGCCGAACACTTTGTAGGTCTTGGGATCGTCCAGCGGAACCGCGTCGATGTCGAGGTCGATGCCTTCGGTCCGTTTGATCTCTTCCAGGCAGTCGCGGATGAGCGTCAGCGTGCTCAGCCCGAGGAAGTCCATCTTCAGGAGGCCGATGCGCTCGACCTCCTTCATGTTCCACTGCGTCGTGATTTCGTCCCGCGCCCCCTTGTAGAGCGGGGCGTAGTCGGTAATGGGGCCTGGCGCAATCACCACGCCGGCAGCATGGACCGACGCATGGCGCGACATGCCCTCGAGGCGCTTGCCGATGTCGATGACCTCTTTGACCTTGGCATCCTTCGACACCATGTCCTTGAGGATCGGGTTCTCGGTGAGCGCCTTGTCCAGCGTCATGTCGAGCGCTGGCGGAATCTGCTTCGCGATGCGATCGACATCGGCATACGGCATGTCGAGCGCCCGCCCGACATCGCGCACGACCGCCTTCGCTTTCATGGTCCCGAAGGTGATGATCTGCGCGACGTTCTCGCGCCCGTACTTCCGCGTGACGTAATCGATGACCTCGCCGCGCCGGCGCTCGCAGAAGTCGACGTCGATGTCGGGGAGGGACACGCGCTCGGGGTTCAGAAAGCGCTCGAAGATGAGATCGAAGTCGAGGGGATCGACGTCAGTGATGCGCATACACCACGCGACGAGCGAGCCGGCCGCCGATCCACGGCCGGGTCCGACCGGAATCCCCTCTTCCCGGGCATAGCGGATGAAGTCCCAGACGATCAGGAAGTAGCCCGAGTAGCCCATCTTTCTGATCATCGCGATCTCGTAGTCGAGCCGCTTCGCGTATTCGTCGACCGACTGCCGTAGGCGGCCGGACGCCGCCAGCTGCTGTAGCCGTGTCATTCGCTGAGCGAAGCCTTCGCGCGCGACATGCTCAAAGTAATCGTCGAGGCCGTAGCCATCCGGCACGCCAAACGACGGCAGGTGGTTCTGCCCCTTCGGGATCGTGACGTTGCACCGCTCGGCGACGAGCATCGTGTTGCGCAGCGCTTCCGGGAAGTCCTTGAAGACGGCAGCCATCTGTTCGGCCGTCTTGAGGAAGAACTGATCGCCCGTGTAGCGAAGTCTTTGCGCGTCGTTGACCGTCTTGCCCGTGCCAATGCACAGCAGGATGTCGTGCGGCTGGTAGTCGCCCTGCCGCAGGTAATGCACGTCGTTGGTAGCGACCAGCGGGAGACCGAGGTCGCGAGCCAGCGGGACGATTCCGCGATTGACGACTTTCTGCTCCTCGATGCCCTGGTACTGCATCTCGAGGAAGAAGTTGTCCTTCCCGAGGATGTCGCGTAACCTCGCCGCCGCCTCGAGCGCCGGCCGCGCCTGTTCGATCTTGAGCGCGCTGGCGACTTCGCCCTTGAGGCAGCTGCTCAGGCCGATCAGCCCGGTGGCATGCTGCGCCAGGAGCTCCTTGTCGATGCGCGGACGGTAGTAGAACCCCTCGGTGTAACCGGCCGACACCAGCTTGATCAGGTTCTTGTAACCTTCATTGGTCTCGGCCAGAAGGACCAGATGATTCGTCTCGGTCTGCGGCCCGCTCTTCTCGAATCGACTGCCCTGGGCGACGTACACCTCGCAGCCGAGAATCGGCTTCAGACCGCGCTCGCGCGCGTGGTCATGAAAGACGACAGACGAAAACATGTTGCCGTGCTCGGTCACCGCGAGCGCCGGCATCTTCAGCTTGACCGCTTCATCGAGCAGCTCGTCGATCCGGCAGGCGCCGTCGAGCAACGAGAACTCGGTATGCAGGTGAAGATGGGTGAACTCAGGCATTACCGATTATTCCCACTCGATCGTCGAGGGCGGCTTCGATGAGATGTCGTAGACCACGCGATTGATGCCGCGAACTTCGTTGACGATACGCGACGAGATCGCGGCGAGCAGGTCGTGCGGCAGACGCGCCCAGTCGGCAGTCATGCCGTCGAGGCTCTCGACCGCTCTGATCGCAACCGTGTATTCGTACGTCCGCGTGTCGCCCAT
>JAICEG010000140.1 GCA_025924295.1 Vicinamibacteria bacterium | reverse complement strand
TGTCAACTCCCAGTCTCCGGCTCCCAACGTCACTGTTTTGGCGACCGTCGCGCCGCGGCCAGCGAGTTGTGGGTTCGGTCCCTAAGTGTGAATGCTAAACACGTTGTTCATCTTGTTTCGCCTGCTGACGACGACCGGTCGTGGGGGCTGTGGAAAACCCGCTCTCGGGGTTTTCCAAGCGTTTGTGGGTCTGCTTGCAGTCCACAACGCGGCAGCGTCCACACCGCGGTTTCGCCTCGTGGGATGAACAACGTCATTGGTAATCACACCTAAGACTCCCTGAGCGGCGTGACGAACCAGCGCTCCGAACGCCGAGCGCGAACATCTCCTCGTGAGTGAACGCGAGAACTGGAGCCGCTGCTCTTTGCCGACGACAAACGCCGCGCAACGGACGATAGGGCTGGGAACAGGTGTTTCGGGCACGGGGAGGGCCGGCAGGCATCATAACCGTCCCGGTTGAAACTCGACGTTCGGAGCCCGAGCGCGCTGCGTTATGTCAATCAGCGAGCCGGCGCGCGACGACGATACGCGGTCGCTGCAGCAACCTCAGCATTAGGGTCGCCCGGATCGCAGGCACCTTATCCGCGTCAGCGGCATCGCGTGCAGTCGAGAGGAGCGCTATGGCGATCTGCGCGGCGTGCGGCGTTGAACTCAACCCCACCCAGAAGTTCTGCCGCCAATGTGGGGCGAGCGTCGGCGACGGTTCGCCGCCGGCGGCTGAAGATCGCACATGTCGTCAGTGCGGGCACTCGATCACTCCGTCTGCAAAATTCTGCCGGCAGTGCGGCGCCGACTCGGGGGCCAGCGCCGATCCCGTCGCCGCAACAGCCCCATCAGCGGAGGAGCCCGCCTATGGCGAATGGACCGTCACCGCCGCGGCGGGCGACGACGCCACGCCACTTCGACGGAGACGAGCCCCTCGCGAGCCTGCTGTGCGGCCATGGGTCTATATCGCAAGCGGGATTGCCGCGCTCGTCGCGCTCACAACGGCCGGCTATTTCGCATGGCCGGTCTTCTTGGGAGACCCGCAGCCGGACGATGGAACGATTGCCGCGGCGCTGGCTGAGCAGCTACCGCCATTCGTGCAGCTCCAGAACGCGCGTGTTCAGGCGATCGAACGAATTGCGGAATCGCCGATGCCAGCGTTCGGCGTTGCGTTCTCCGCGAACGCCACCGTGGCGTCGACCGTTTATCTGCGGTCGAGAGTCGAGGACGGGATCGTTTTCCTCGGTGAACCGATCGCGGCGGGAACACCGATTCAGCTGTCTGGCGCGGGGACGGTCCGCCGCAGCGGCGAGGAATGGTCCTCCGAGCTGGCGCTGGAACAACATCCTCTGCTCTCTGCGCTCTCGCCTCAATTGCTGGCAGGTACGACTGAGCGCGTCATCGTGGAAGGGTCTGCCGAAGAGGCTTCGTTTGTCGCTGAGCGTGAGCGTGCCCGTGAAGCCGCCGAACAGCAGGCGGCATATGAGAAGGTTCTGGCCGAGCAGCTGCGTGAGGCGGAAAACGCGCGGCGAGAGGCGCAGCGGCTGGCCGAGCAGGCCGCGGCAATCGAACGTGCGCGTCTCGAGGCCGATCGGCAAGCGCAGATTGCGCTGGCGGAGAGGAAGAGGGTCGAGGCCGAACAGCAGGCGCGCGCCGACGCTCTGCAGCGGGAGCAGGCCGAAGCGAACCGACGCCAGCAGGCCGAGGCCGCCGCGGCACGCGCGGCGCTGATCACAACCGGCCGCGTGCCCAGGAACACGGAAACCACCGTTCAGACAACGACCGCACTGCGATCGGACACGGTGCGCGTGGAAGACCGCTTCGAAGCCGTCGCAGCCGAGGACCTCGTTGTCGATGGACGTGTGCTCGTGCCCTCGGGATCGATACTGCGCGGCGTCGTCACGTCGGTCCGGCCCGCGACCCGGACTAACCGAACCGCGCGCATGGAGCTCAGCTTCGATCAGCTGACGATTGGCACCCGCAGCTTTCCGATACGCGCGCGTGCGACGCGTGTGCTGAGCGGTCCGGGATTGAAAGGCGATGCGGCCAAGGCAGGTATCGGCGCCGGCGTCGGTGCATTGATCGGCGGACTGCTCGGCGGCACCCAGGGTGCAGTGCTGGGTGGTGCCATCGGTGCCGGCGGCACTATCGCGGCGACGGAGGGGAAGGAAATCGATCTGCCACCCGGAACGAACATCAGGGTGAAGTTCGAGTCGGCAGTCGATATTCAGTGAGGCAGCAGCGAATCGAGGACGCCATGAATACCGCACACGCCCGCAACGAATCGAACGCTCCAGTGGTCGTGCTGCCTGCGTTGCAGGAGGGCTCTGATCTTCAGATCGAGCTCTTGCGCGAGCGTGGCGAATTGGGCCTGCGGGCGGTCCTCCTCGGGATCAACGTCGTCATCTTCGTCATCTACGCTGCGATCGTGGTGGCTGCACCGGAGGTCGGCGCAATCCTCGCCCTCTACGGTCTGTTCCTGGCCGCGCTGATGTGGTTCTCCCGCAAGTTGATGTGGGCCTACGTCGAGGGCAACAGCGTTCAGGTGGGACCGAATCAGTATCCTCAGGTGTACGAGGTGCTGCGTGACGCGGCGGCGCAACTCTCAGTGCCCATGCCGAAGATCTTCATCATGCAGGGGTCGGGGCTGATCGACATCCTCGTGGCCAAACAGTTCACGCGACGCGGCTACATCATCGTGCTCTCCGATCTGATGGATGCGCTGATCGAGAGCGGAACGTCGCGAGAGCTGCTGATGCTCATCGGCCGGCAGCTCGGTCATATCAAAGCCGGTCATTTCCGGCTCTGGCTGTTCAAGGACGTCATCGGCCAGGTGGGATGGCTCTTTCACTCGGCCTACTGGCGCCGATGTCATCTGACCGCCGATCGGATCGGCCTGATGGTCGCCGGCGATCTCTACGCCGCCGAGCAGTCGCTGCTGATGCTGACGGTTGGTCCAAAGTTGGCGGCGCACACCAACATGGACGAGATCGACGAACAGGCTGAACACCTGGCCGATGACTTCTGGCCGCGGTTGTACCGCCTGCTCAGTAAGTACCCACACATCATCGAGCGCATTTCACGTCTCAGGCAGTTCGCGGACACGGTTCACAGCCTCCGTCAAAAACCGGGGAGCCGGCCGGCGATCGGTGCGCTGCCGATTCGACAACTGCGCCTGCGCTCGTTGCCCGTGATGATGGTGCATGGGCACGATCACGCGGCGCTCCTCGAGCTGAAGGACTTTCTGCGATCGCATTATCCGTACGTCGAACCGGTGGTCATGTCGCTCGAGATGCTTGGCGCCGCCTCGATGCCCGAGAAATTCGAGCGGCTGGCGTCGCAGGCGCGCGGCGCCATTGCGCTGCTCACGCCAGACGACTTCGCCACCGTCGCACGCGAGCGGCAGGCGGCTTCCTCTGCGCGCGCCCGTCAGAATGTGGTCCTGGAAATTGGGTGGTTCTGGGGACGGCTCGGGCGCGGCCGCTGTCTGCTTCTGAGCCACGGCCGAATCGAGATCCCGTCCGATCTCACCGGCGTGGACTGCCTGGAGTACATACGTTCCCCGCGCGAGCACTTCGAGGGTGTTCGCAGCTTCATTGCCCAACTCGAACAACTCGAGTCTGGCGCCGCAAACGTGGGCGCCGCGAGTGAGAGCATCAGGACCCGGCCGGCCGAGCGGGCGCGGCCCGCGACAGCGGTCATCTCACGGGCCGCGGCACCGGCGGTCGTCGCCTTTGCCGGAGCAGCGATCGCGGGCTCAGTGCCGTTGGTTCGAGGCGTGGAGCCGCACGTGTTCTGCCCCCAGTGCAGCACCACAGTGGCCGCAGGCAGCCGTTTCTGCGAGGAATGCGGTACCGCTGTCAGCGCTCGCTGAACAGAGGCCCCGGAGCCTTTCGATGGGCCCCGGTCAATCACTTTCGCAGAGTGCCGGTCACGCCCTCTGGTGAGCAGTTGAACGGCTCGATCTTCAGATCTGACGGTGCGTACTCGAGCGTCCCGCGCGGGAACGGTTTCGTGAAGTAATCGGGGTCGGAGAGATCGATTTCCACGACCAGGCGCTGACGAGCGGGGTCGAAGCGCACTCGCTCGACCGAGGTGAGCGCGGCGGAGTGGAGCAATCCCTTCGTCGGCTGACCGGGCTGCTCGACGTACTGATTCAGGACGCCCTGCGCGTAGTTCGCCGTCTCGATCACGAGCGTGTCGCCTTCCATGCGGCCGATCGAGTGGCCAAGCGAAGTGCGCGGCCCGTTCTTCGGATGCTCCTTCATGTTCATGTGGATGACACGGCGAACGTCCATCCACTCGTGACGCAGCACGACGTCGTTACCGTCACGCACGATCTCGAGCGGTGTGCCGGGTGCGCCCCAGACGCGGCGGATGGCGACGGGATCGCAGCGGAAGGTCGGGTCGTCTTTGAACGGGTCGTAGCCCGCGACCGCCTTCTGGCCGACCGGCGTGAGGAACTGCATCATCGGCTGCGGCCCGCTCGTGCTGCGGTTCGGGATCGGGGCGAGCAGCCAGGTGCCGAAGATGTCCTTGCGCGCGGTTGTGGTCGGCGCGGCCGCTCCGGGCGGCGCGGCGCCGCGCGGGCCGTTGACGCTCAACTTTCGGCCATCCTCGAACTCGACGTTGTCGAAGAAGCACATGTAGGGGCTATGTCGCGACATCGAGCCGGTGACGCGAACCTTGGTACCGGCCTTGAACATGTCAGGTCTGATGCCGTTGCGTGTGAGTTGCGTGACGCCGTGTGATTCGCAGACGTACTCGCGCGTCCTGCCGTTCTCGTCGATGGCGGCGATGTGGAGGTAGCTGTGCGGATTCCGTGCTTCGTATTCGGTCACCGTGCCGGAGATGCTGGCCGGCTTGCTCGAATCGAAGTGCGGCGCGAAGCTGTGATGCGCGAACGCCGACGGGGTGGTGAGCAGGGTGCCGACCACGACCGCAATCTTCGACACTGCACGTCTCGCGCGCATGACACTCCTCCTGGCGCCGGTCGCGTCAGCCGCCAATGTAGTCGGGACGGCGTGCCGGTGGGGCTGAGTATAAGGCAGGCTGGAGCTAGCGGCCTTCGTTGAGACGCTTGTCGATTTCGCTTTTCGACAGCCAGCGTCCACCGACCATGACGCCCGCGATCTTCGATGTGTTGGCGATGTTCTGCAGCGGATTGGCATCGAGCAGCACGAGATCGGCGAGCCTGCCCGTGTCGATGGTGCCCGCCCTATCCAGGTTGAAGTGCGCGGCGACGTTGCGCGTTCCCGTAGCGAGCGCCTGGTACGGTGTCAGGCCAGAGGCGACGTAGCTGGCGATCTCGCGATGGATCGAGAAGCCCGGGACGTTCCAGACCTGCGGCGCGTCAGAGCCGAGCAGGATGCCGGCGCCGCCATCGTGCAGGGCTTTGATCAACTTTCGACGGAGCGCGATGTAGCGCTGCCGGTGATCGGCGGAAAAGGCCTCGACGTTCTTCCGTTTGACGCCTACCCATTGGGTGAGATCTTCCGAGTCGACGTACTTCATCTCCGGCCACTTCTGCATCGCCTCGACATCGTCGGGGCCGAACCAGCTCTCGATGAGCACCTGCGTGGGCACGATCCATGTGCCCGCGGCCTTGGTCTGCGCGACGAGTGAGGCAATTCGAGATTCATCGATTTGCCCGATCAAATTGACCCCGAAGAGCTGCCCCTCTGGTGCGCCTGGCTTGGCCAGCGCTTCGACGTAGCCATCGACGTGATCGATCGTCCAGAACTTCGCCTCGAGTGCCCGCTGCAGTCCCACGGCCGCAGGAACGTGTCCCGCGAAACGGATGCCCTGGCTATCTGCGGTCCTCGCGAGCGCGTCGAACGCATCGCGCGGCACGCCCGGATGGATCTTCAGCAGGTCGTACCCGGCTTTCTTCTGTTCGAGCACGCGGGTGGTCGCGGCTTCTGGCGTTGGCGCGGTCTGTCCGCTGAAGGACGGGCCGGACAGATACATCCGGGGTGCGACGATCTCGCCACGTGTCGCCCGCTCTCGCAGCGTGAAGTGCGATGGATCGCCCAGCATGCTTCGAATGGTCCCGATCCCGTTGGCGACGTACATGAACAGGACGCGCTCGGCTTCGGCGCGATCGGTAGGGATGTGCGCATGCATCTCGGCCAGCGCCGGCATGAGGAACTTGCCGCGGCCATCGATGCGGGTTGCCCCGTCGGGCACCTTCACAGTGTTCGGTGCGCCTATTTCCGCGATGCGGCCGTCGCGCACGACGACGGTGCGATCGGCGATCGAACGCTCGCGGTCCATCGGGATGACGGTGACTCGCTCGAAGACAACGACGGGCGCCTCCTGCAGGGCACCCCGGGCGGCAAGGGCGACGACGGCGAAGACGAAGGTAGCGATCGCGGTACGCATACGGTGCACTCTCAGACTGGTGGGGGTCAGTTGGTGCTGTGTGCGGAAGTCTGGCAGTCGTTCAGATACTTCGACGACTTCAGCCACTCGGAGTCGGGATAGTACGCGAACAGGATACCGGTGCCTTTCACGCGGTCGATGACGGCACGCGCGACACCTTCCCGCAACGCCGGGCATCCCCAGCTGCGACCGAGGCGGCCCATCGTCCGGCCGATGTCATCGTTCACGTATGGGGCGCCGTGCATGACGATGGCGCGCTCGTGAGCGCGGTCGTTGAAACCTTCGTCCAGGCCGCGCAGCCGGAGCGAATACCCGTTCCTGCCGACATACGTGTCTTCAGTGAGGAACAGCCCGAGACTCGACTGGTGCGAGTTCATCTCATTGGAAAAACGGGTCGCCATGTTGTCGCCGCTTTCCTTGCCGTGCGCGACGAGCTCTTCGTAGAGCAGCGCCTGCCTATGCAGGTCGAACACCCAGAGCCGCCGCTCGGTGGATGGCTGCGAGTAATCGATGATCGTCAGTGTGGACGGATTGACGATCTGCCCCGACTTGACTGCACACGCAGCGGCGCCAAGCGCCAGCTCGAACACCCTCTGATCGATGGCGCCTTGATCGATGTCGCTCCAGGCGTCGGCGCTGAAGGCCGCGCGCGTCTTGGCCGTCAACGGCAGGCATACGGCCGCAGACACGCCCATCAGGACGGCGCAGACGAGCAGCGAGCGAATGGGAAAAACGCGGGTGAACACCGGGACGTCCCAGTGTAACAGGCGAGGTGCGTGATGTTAGCGCGGCCGCAGCAACGGCTCAGTTCCGTGCCTGCCTGGCATCGAGGCCGTACACGTCCGGCCACGTGTCGAAACCGCCTCCGGCTTTCGGCCAGGCGGTGAAGTACACGATGTGCACGGGAATCTTTTCCTTGAGCGCGACCGGCTTCTCCTCGCCAGAGTCCATCGCGGTGCGGATGCGCTCGGCATCCCACTCGGTCGAACCGCGCAGAACGTACTGCGCGAGCGCTTCAGGTTGCTCCAGTCGAACACAGCCATGGCTCAGCGCACGTCCCCGGCGAGCGAACAAGGCATCAGCGGGCGTGTCGTGGAGGTACACGTGATAGGGATTGGGGAACAGGAACTTCACGTGACCGAGCGCATTTCCCGGACCGGGGCGCTGGCGGAACAGCAATTCCTTCAGCTCTTCCTCGTCGTCCCAGTCCACGCTTGCGGGATCGACGCGTTCTGTCCCTTGTTTCGACCGGCGCAAGATCTCCATGTTGTTCCGATCGAGAAATGAGGGATCGCGCATCGCCGCTGGTGCGGTCTCTCCTTCGACGATGCTCTCTGGCACATTCCAGTACGGGCTGAACACCACGGTGTCCATCTCGCTGCTGAAGATGGGTGTCCGTCGGGCGGCCTCGGCTTCGCCGACGACCACTTTCATCTCGAGGGCGGTGTGGCCATTCTCCCGAACGGCCAGATGAAACGCGGGCACGTTCACGAGGATGTGCCGCGATCCGAGATCGTCGGGCAGCCAGCGCCACCTCTCGAGATTCAGGGCCAGCAGGCGAAGACGATCGTCGGTGGGCGTCGCGCCTTGCGCGCGAATGGAGGCCAGGTCCTTTTGGAGCGCGGCGTACTCGGGATGCCTTGGCTGGATTGAAGGAAGCCACGTATTGAGATCGCCGGCTGCCGCCTCATTGAGAAGGTCGACGAAGTCGGGCAGCGCGCGTTGTTTCTTCCAGCGCGAATCGACCTTCTTCGGGTCGTCCCGGCCCAGTGCAATGTCACGCCCGAGTGCGAGCAGGCTGGTCGTGACGTTGATATCGAGCTGCGCCAGTCGTTCAGGCGAGTCTTCCAGATCTTCTTCGCTCGCCATCGCCCCCGCGATCGCGTCCTCGTCGTAGTCGGCTGAGACGAGCCCGTGATCGCCGGCGGACTGCAACACGCGACGCGCATCAGCGACTGTCGACAGCTCGCCATCCTGCACCCACGCCGGTGCGAAAGCGCGTTCCTTGTAAAAACGATCAACGTCCGTGCGGACGCTTTCAGCGGCCGACGCTGCTGGTGGCGTGGTCAGTGCCTGTTGAATTGATGCACTGATCCGCGCATTGCGATCGGACGAGCAACCGACGACGAAAACGAGGGCCGTAAGGGCCGGCCACAGACGCGATCGAGACACACGAAGAGAAGGAGCAAGGAGCAGGCCATCGGCAGCTCAACGGTTGCTAGCCGAGCCAGCCGGCGTTGAGTTGCTTGGTGTGTGCGGCGATCGCGTTTCGCATGAACATCGCCACGGTGACCGGACCGACACCGCCCGGCACAGGTGTGACCCAGCTGGCAACTTCCTTCACGCCATCGGTGTCGACGTCGCCGACGATCATCGTCTCGCCATTCGGTCCGGTGATCTGGTTGATGCCGATGTCGATCACCGCAGCGCCCGGCTTGACCATGTCAGCGTGGAGGAACTTCGGTTTGCCGACGGCGACGAGCACCGCGTCGGCACGTCGCGAGTGCGCAGCAACCGACCGCGTCATGTGATGACACACGGTGACCGTGGCTCCTTCCGCCATCAACATGAACGCCGCCGGCTTGCCGACGATCTCGGAGTGGCCGACCATCACGACCTCGAGGCCGTGCAGGTTCAGCCCGGTGGCTTTGATCAACTCGACCGAGGCTGCCGCCGTGCAGGGCGCCAGGGCCAGCTCGTTGTAGACGATGTTGCCGATCGAGGCGGGGTTCATCCCCTCGAGATCCTTGAACGGATGGATCGCAGATGCGAGCGAGCGGCCGTGAATGTGCGACGGTACCGGCCGCTGAAGGATGACGCCGAGGATATCGGGGTCGTCGTTCATGGCGACGAGCCGCGCCTTGCATTCCTCCTGCGTCAGCGTGGCTGGCCAGGTCTGTTCCTCGAAACGCAGCCCCACCTTCCGTGCGGCGCTGGCCTGCCCGCGGACGTAGACCGCGACTTCCTTGTGCTCGCCGATGCTGATCGACACGAGGCGGCCGATCGAATGCGTCGCCGAGGCATGGCGTACGCGCTCGGCGACCCCTGCGAGAATGCGGTCACGGACAGCCCGCCCATCGAGGAGCCGGTTATCTCTCACTACGCTGGTAACACTCACGACCCCTATTATGAGTGATTGGTGCTGGAAAGCCGTTTGACTAGGGCGCGGCTGCAGGGGCGACGTTGTGTTGCAGCCGCCTGCGATCCGCCGGCGCAAACAGCCAGTCCTCGCGGCGGTTCTGTGTCAGTTCCTCGATGCTCCAGACACCGCGCATCAAGCCCGTGGGGCTATGGGCGCGGGCCCGGAGCAGCAGGTGTCCGATCTCGTGGGCGAGCGCTCGTCCAAGCAGCTCGGCATTGTCAACGCCGCTGCGGCGCGCGACGGTGCGGACCTGTTCGTGAAAGACGGTCGCCATCTCGCCCGACAGCGTCACCGGGTTGATGACCGCGACGCCGAGCTGCAGATTCACCTCACCGGGTTCCGTGCGCAGCTGAAGCGAGCTTCCGCGGAAGACGGTGCCGGGCGCCGCGGCCGGCATGATGCGCACGATCAGATCGTGGCGCTGGCGTGTGTCCTGGCAGCGATCTTGAGTGCTGTCGTCGGTGCAGTCGCGCCATTCCACTGAAATGCCTGCCTCCGCCACGATGGAAGCAGCGGTTCGAATTGCCGCGGTGCGGATATCTGACGCGCCATCAGTCGTGTCGTACACCCTGATGACCCGCCGGGCAGGGTCAGCGTGTGCGCTGCCGGCAGCGAGAAGGATGAGCGACAGAACGAGCGCGGTACACGCGAGTTTCTGTGACATGGCGCACGACACGGGACGCCCGAACCGGAGGGTGGCACATCAGGGAACCACCCCGAAACATCGAACTAACCTAGCATAGCCACCGCGATTGCGGGCCTCGTACGCCGTCTTTGTCGGATCGACGATTAGAGCATTCAACTTCGTCGCTCTCGCGTACGGCGCTGATGCCGCCACGCCGCCAGGACGTGCCGACTCGTTGGCACAGTTCGTGGACTGCACGTCTCCTACTCTCGAAAAGGAGAACTGCATGCGTGGGTTGCTCGTGATCGTGTCCGCTGTCGCACTGGTTGTCGCAACGCTGTCAGCGCAGGGAAACGAGAAGCCGCCAGACGCGTTCAGCAAGGCGATGCGTGACAACGGGGAGGCGGTCAGGGCATTTCGCGTTGCCGCGAAGGAGTTTGAGGAGTCTGGTGCTGGTGCCCAGGACTTCGACCCGTTCGAGCAGGCGGCGATCACCATGCGGACGTCGTTTACGACAACGATGGCGTACTTCAAGGAACAGAAGAGTGATGGTGCGCTGGCCCTCAACGAACAGGCGTTGAAGCACGTCACGTCGCTGCAGACAGGGGCCAAGGAAAGAGATTACCGGCAGATACTCGAGGCGTTTACGGCTCTGAACGAGACCTGCGCCTCGTGCCACACGGCGCATCGCGTTCGAACCGAGGACGGCACCTACGAGATCAAGCTCAAATAGCGCATCGACACTTTCGTCGACGATCTGCGTCGCGATCGACGGGAATGTTCGTTCCGCTGCAGCGCGTGCGCGCGTTGCGCGGTGAGACGCGAAACGGTCCGAGTTTTCGCGCGCTTCCATGGTCGTGGCCTCCGTCTTGCTCGGAGGCCGCGCATGACATCACTCAGGACGCTCTCCCTGCTGGTTGCGATCTCGCTGTCGCCGGCGGTCGCGGCAGACGCGCATCACTCCTTCGCCGCGGAGTTCGACGCGAACAAGCCGATCACGCTGCGTGGCACACTGACGAAGATCGAGATTATCAACCCGCATGGATGGATCCACGTCGACGTGAAGAACCCGGATG
>JAICEG010000139.1 GCA_025924295.1 Vicinamibacteria bacterium | reverse complement strand
TGCGCATACGTCACCGACGGAAGTGCCAGGACCCCCAGGGTCAGGAGCAGAACAATTGCTCGCTCTCGCATGCTTGTCCCTCCGGGAACTCTCGGGAAATCTTCGTGGATTTTCGCTCTACGAATCTCTTTTCCTTGAGCGGAGGAAGATATACGCTTCGGCTCACGCGCTGTCAAGGATTACAAGCCCCAAAAGCAGGGTAGGCAGTGATTTAGGCCAACAGCAGGCTATAATCTGGACTCTTCGCATGGCGAAAAATTCAAAGGCCGAATTCGTCGCGTCGCTGGAGCGCGGACTGCGTGTGCTCCAGACCTTCTCGGGTGAATATCCCCAGCTCACGCTCAGTGAGGTCGCGTCGCTGACAGGCCTGACGCCAGCGACCGCACGACGATCGCTCCACACACTCGAGGAGCTTGGATATGTGGGCCGCACCGGACGGCGCTTTCTTCTCCGCCCGAAGGTGCTGGCAATCGGAACCGGTTACCTGAGCGCCATCAACGCCGAGGTCGTACTCCAGCCGTTCCTGCAGGAAGTGGTGAACGAGGTGGGCGGCAGCTCGTCAGTGACGGTGCTCGATGAAGTCGACATTGTCTATATCGCGCACGCGTCGCTGAACCGCGCGATTCGACTGACCGCAGGCGCGGGCTCGCGCTACCCGGCCTACCCCACGTCGATGGGACGAGTGCTCCTGGCCTTCCAACCGGAGTCGGCGATCGACGCGTACTTCGAACGCGCAACGCTGCGGCGACTGACTGAGCAGACGGAAACCAATCCCGCTGCGCTGCGCCGCATTCTCAAAGAGGTGCGCACCAAGGGATACGCCGCGATCCAGGATGAACTCGACTACGGCATCGTCTCGTGCGCGCTGCCCATCTTCGGTCCGCACGGCCGCATCGTCGCGGCGGCGAACTGCTCCGACGTCACCAACCGGCTCGACCGCGACACGATGATCAAGAAGCGGCTGCCCGTGCTTCGACAGGCCGTGCGCCGAATCGAGGGGATGCTCACGCAGCACCCGGAGTTGACGAACTCCGTCGAGTCCGTCGCCTCTGACTACGTACGTTCACGAGCCGTCGCGCGGGTTGGCCAGCCGGCGCCTAAAGTAGAACGGTCGGCTTCCCCACGGCCTGCGCGGCGGTAATCTGCAATCTTTGATCTGATGATCTTTGATTCTTGATTGGTTGGTGATTGGTGATTTCTGATCTTTGATGATGTTCGCAGGATGCCATCGATCGAGCATCAAAGAATCAACCATCAGCAATCAAGAATCAGCAAGCGATCACTAATCAAAGATCAGAAATCAAAGATTCGTGAGGCGTCGGGAGTCTTCTATCGAGAAAGCGCGGCCCTGCCAGTAATCCCCTGCCCCTCGGTGATCGTGACGATCTGGTTCGCTGGCACATCGCGAATCGTATCCGTCTTTCCTGCCGGCCAACGCACGTCGATCCGGTCAACCCGCGTCGAGTCACCAAGGCCGACATGGGCTCGGAGGTCGTTCTGACCGAGATAGCTCGAGCCCGACTTCACCTCGCGCATCTGCGTGCGCCCGCCCGCGGTCACCGTCACCCGCGCGCCCAACCCATCGCGATTGCTGGTTGTACCGACGACGCGAATCAGGATCGAACTGCGAGCGCTGCCACCGTTGTTGCGCAGCACATCAGGCGCAGCCCCGTTGTTGGTGATGACGAGGTCGACATCGCCATCGTTGTCGATGTCACCACCGATCAACGTGCGGCCGACGGCGTCCCGGCTGAAGCCCGAGCCGGACGTCTTGCCGACCTCGGCAAACCGGCGCCCGTTGGTGTTCTGGAACAGCAGCTTCCGCTGCGCGTGCGTCGATCCGGCGCGAAACATCGCCGTGTTGTCGATGACGTGCCCGTTGACGATCGACAGATCCACGTCTGCGTCGTTGTCGAAGTCGAAGAAGCCCACGCCGAAGCCGACGAACGGCAGCGTGGGCGCACTCACACCTGATTCGAGTGTGGCGTCGGTGAACACGCCGCCGCCATCGTTGCGAAACAGGCTCGTCGTCTCGAACTCATGGTTGGTGACCACGAGGTCGAGCCGGCCGTCGCCGTTGTAGTCGGCGAATTCAGTCCCCATGCCTGCTCTCGGCTTGCCGTCGCGTGCTACGGCAACACCCGCGAGAAGACCCACCTCACTGAAGCGCCCGCCACCCTCGTTGTGGAACAGAAAATTGGGCACGCCGTCGTTGGCGACGAACACGTCGGGGCGGCCGTCGTCATCGTAGTCGCCCACCGCCACGCCAAGCCCGTTGCCGATGTATTTCGGCAGGCCGGCCTGCGCGCTCGCGTCTGCAAACGTGCCCTTGCCGTCGTTGAGATACAGAACGTTCGGGAGTCCCTGGTACACGAGCGGATGACAGTAGACGCGGATGCGGCGCTGCGCGTCGCCACAAAAGCGGTTGTTGGCCTTCGCCGCATCGAGGTAGTTGGTCACGAACAGATCGAGATCGCCGTCGACGTCCACATCGAGGAAGGCACAACTGGTGCTCCACCCGCCCAGGCCAACGTTGGCCGCGCGCGTCACGTCGGTGAAGGCACCCTTACCCATATTGCGATAGAGCGTGTTCGGCCCATCGTTCGTGACATACAGATCGACGCGCCCATCGCTGTCGACATCTCCGGCACACGCGCCCTGGCCGTAGTCACTGTGCCGGATGCCGGACGAGTCGGTCGCATCCTTGAACATGCCCTTGCCGGCGTTGTGCAGCAGACGATGGCGCGCACGCGCGTTCACTGCCGGATCGGCCAGCGAACCACCGTCGACGAGGAACAGGTCGAGCCAACCATCACTGTCGTAGTCGAAGAAAAGCGCTCCCGACCCCATCGTCTCCACCAGGTATTTGTCGGGGCTTGCGCCATTGACGTTCGGGAACGCCGCGCCGGCAATGGCGGCAACGTTCTCGAATGTGATCCATCCCTGAGCGGACGCTGCGCTCGACTTCTGCTGCAGTCGCGCGTCAGCCCGCTCGTCATTGACCGTCACGATCACGGCCGTCATCGTCAGCGCAGCCGCCAGACACCTCACCGGCCTGGCTCCCGCTGCCCACCGCTCTTCAGCGCCTCTTCGATCTTGATCTGGTTCTCCTGGAAGCGTCGCCGCTCGTCCTGCATCGCTTTCTGCTGCAGCTGCTCGAACACCTGCAACTCGCGGCGTCCTTCTTCGTTCTGGCCAACCCGCATCAGCGCGCGTCCGAGTGCGTAACGCGCCTCGAGGTGCGTCGCGTCCAGCGTCACGGCCCGGCGCAGGAGCCTCACAGCGGCATCATCGCGACCCGCGGCAGCGTGAATCTGCGCCGCCGTCGCCAGGGCCCTGATGCTCGTCGAATCGAGAATGGCTGCGATCAGATACTCGGCGAGGGCATCGTCCAGGCGGTCCTGTGCGCGGTAGACGTCACCCAGATCGAGGTGCGACACCGAGTCATTCGGCGTGAGATCGACCCTACGCCGGTAAGCCGACACGGCGCCATCGAGGTCGAGCTGAGCATGTCGAATCCGACCGATCCGCGCGTAGGCGTTGGCTGCTCCACCGAGCGACGGCAGGGAGACGGCGCTCTGGAACGACTTCAGCGCCGCCGGATCGTCGCCGAGAGCCTCCTGCAGCCGGCCCAGCTTCCAATGGGCGTTTCCCGAGCTCGGGTATGCGCGTATCGCGTCCTCCAGCGCGACCCGACCCGCTGACGGATCTCCTGCCGCGATGCGCGCATCAGCCGCTGCCAGGCGCGTACGCTCGTCGCGTGCGGCAGCAGGAGCCTTGCCGGCCACGGTCTTCCGCAGCGAGGTGATGGCCGCGTCGTAGTCGGCCTTCGCGAGAAGCGAGGCGGCATCGCTATAGGCCGCAGGGACGAACACGGGCGCGGCCACTGAAGCCTCGTCGAGAAAGTCGAGGACCATGAACTGCGGACGGTTCGCGGAGGATGCGGTGTCGACGGCAGCCGAGAGCGTCTTCATCGCTGTGTTCGTCTCACCAGCCTGGGCACGCTGTGATGCCGCGCGAAGCAGCAAGTAGGCAGTGGTGACATTCGTCGGGTCACGCTCGAACGCGGAACGAAAAGCAGACTCAGCTTCATTCGACCGATTCGCACGCAACTGCAGGAGGCCGCGCAGGTGCTGAACGTCATCGACCTGAGGGTCGAGTGCGATGGCGGCGTCGAACTGCTTCAGCGCTGCGTCCCAGCGTCCGCGCTCGAGGTAGACAGCACCAAGCGCGGCGCGCATTCGCGCGGCGACTGGAGGTGGAGCTTTCGCAATCTCGGACGCCAGTCCCGCCTCGACCTTGGCAACGGCGCCGTCCCACTGCGCCAGGCCAGCCGCCATGGCGTCGATCGCCGCGGTCAGAGCCGGACCATCGTCACCCTTCAATCCGTTGGCGGCGTTCACGAAGTCGGCCACACCCTGTACGAACGCGTCCTTGAACTGCGCGTGCGCGGAAAAGGGGCAAATCAGAATGCCGAGGAGGGCCAGGCAAGAGCGGAACATCCCTGAGGGAATTGTAGGGCGGGTCTTGTAAGCCGGGTCCAAAGAACAGGACCCGGCCTACGGACGCTGGGATTAGAAGTCGAACTGCGCGCTCAACCGGAAGAGCCTTGCCGTGATCACGCTGGTCGGCGCCGGCCACGTGGCACCGAACGTCGGGCTGTACGCAAGGTTGTCGTTCGAGTTCAGCGCGTTGACGATATCGAGGTTGAGGTTCGTTCTCGTCCGTCCGAACCGGAGGATCTTTCCGATGCGGAGATCGAGCTGGTCGATGCGATCGCCGAACACCGTGTTCGGCTCGACGACGTTGACGGTCACGTTCGGCACACCGGTGAGCGGCCGACCGAGGGAGCCCGACACCTGGGCGCTCGTGTAGACGACGTTCGCGGTCAGTGACACACCGGGACGGCTGGAGAACGTGCCGGCAACCTGCACGTCAACCTTGGGAATCACGTAGCTGGCGAGTCCCTTGACCGTCGTCAACATCGGCTCGACCTGACGGCACCAGGGGTTGGCCAGGGTGGCGTTGGCACCCGTGGCGATACCCTCAGGAACCGCCTCACGCGGCTCGCAGGAATCCTGGACGAGCCGACCGGTGCTGGTACCACCCTGGAGCGTCAGGCCATTGCGCAGCCGGGCCTGGGCCGTGATGTCGAACCCATCCCAGTAGCGGGTGAAGTCGCCGAAGTCGTTCGCTGCGGTTTGCACGTTCTGCGTGCCTTTCGCAGCGCCGACCGGCGTGATGTTGTAGATGTTGTTCACGGAATAGCCGCCACCGTTGGGGAGGCGCGGATCCGAGGGTGCCGTCACGTTGAACGACGTGTAGTCGGATGCGCCCGTCAGGATATTGTCCGTGACGTCATTGGCGCCGAAGATCGGCCACCAGCGACGGTAGTAGCCCACTTCGACCGACACTCTCGGAATCACTTCCTGTTGAACCGAGAGACCGAACTGCCAATCGTATGGCCGCGCACCCCAGCCCGAGAGGATCGAGGGATCGAGTGTCGTCGATGGCCGCGCCTGACCGAACGTCTGATCCACAGGCGCCCCGCAGAGGTCCCCGCCGCTCGCGAGGTTGTTCTGCGTGGAGAAGTTGAGCAGATTGCAGTCCGGCTCGTAGTTGCCATTGCCATCGGTCCACGGCCGCGCGACGAGCGTCGTGATGCGCTCGGAGGGGTTGGCGTTGATGTAGCGTCCCTGGTTCGACGCCGGATGCAGATAGCGTCCGACGTTCCCCTTGAGCGATGTCCTGCCGTTGCCGAAGACGTCATAGGCGAAGCCGAGTCGCGGGCTGAGATCGAGGTAGCCCTCGATGCCGGCTTGCGCGGGCACGACAATCTGGTTCGGGATCCAGACGTCCGGGCCGATCAACTGCTCGGGGAATGCACTCCATGCCCGATCGAATCGCAGCGCACCCTGCAGCGTCAGCCGATCCTTCGTCCACTGTTCCTGCGCGAAGAAGGCGTAGTACTCGGTGCGCACCTTGCGCTCGAAGGGACCGGCCTGGATCGTCACCTGATTCGGCACGCCGTTGTTGAACGTGTACAACAGGCGGCGGTCATTGGTGATCACGTTGAACAGGTTGTCATCGTCGCGATGGAACGCGCCCTGATAACCGAACTTCAGGTTGTGCGCACCGGTGACGAAGCTCGCCGACGCATTCCAGGTGTGGGCGAAGATGTAACCCGTCGGCCAGTTGGACGAGCGATACTTCAAGTTGCCGCCAACGGTCAGACAGTCGGCGCAGGCGGTCGCGACCCTGTTGCCATTGCGGTCGAAGGTCTGCGCCGACTGCTCCTGCACGCGCACGAGGCTCGCGGTCGGGTTGCCCGGACGCTCCTGATAACCCCACTGCGAGATGTAGGTGCCGAAGCCGGCTTCGAGCAACAGCTTGTTCGTGACCGGCGAGGTGTACTTGACCTGCTGGACTTTCTGATGGGTGTCGCCGTAGTCGCCGGTTTCAGGCGAGTTCGGCCCGGGTCCGAAGAACCCGTTGTTCTGGCTGCCACCATAGATCCAGCCGTCCTTGTTCGACATACACCCATCGTCGTCGGACGAGCCCGGCCACGCGGCGCCGCTGCACTGCGGCTGCTCATCCCAGAACAACGACAGCTTGTTCCTCGGCGTCAACTGCATCGTCAGGCGCAGCGCGTTGATTCGGCGCTTCTGGTCGATACGCCCCTGCCGCGAGAAGTCCGGCTGATAGTTCCACTTCGTCGGATCGCCGGCGTTCCTGTTGGCGAAGATGCCGGGCTGGGAGTCGGCCGCATCGACACCGCGGTGGTTGTAAAAGAACCACATCCGATCGCGCAAGATCGGTCCCCCGAGCGAGAACTGATAGTCCCTCAGCAGCAGCGATTTCGCCGGTGCGGCCAGCACGCTCAGCTGCTCGGCGTCGAAGTTGTTGCCCTGCATGCTGTCGTTGAGGCCGGAGATGAAGAACGATCCCTGGAAGGTGTTGCCGCCCGACTTCGGGACGACGGTCATCGATGGACCACCGGTCTCGGCTTCACCGAGGTTCCCCGAGATCGTGAACGTGACTTCAGCGGTGTTCTGCATGTCAGGGATGTAGCCCGACACACCCGCACCACCTCGCGAGGCACCGGTGTTGATACCGTCGACGGTCAACCGGCCATCCTCGGTGCTGCCACCGTGAGCCGTGAACAACAGCATCGTCGGCCTGAGCTGTACCTGGCCATCTCCGGCCACGACTCCCGGGACGAGCTGCAGAACGTTGTTATACGAACGCGAGGTTGGGATCGCCTGGAGGACATCACCGTCGATGACCTGCTGACGCCTGGCGCTCTGAACGTCGACAATCGGCGACTCACCGGTGACGGTCACCGTTTCCTCGAGTGAGCCGACACGCATGTCGGCATCGATGGATGCGGTCAGCGAGCCGCTCAGCACGACGCCGTCGCGCTTGAAGACGTTGAAACCCTGTAATGAAAACGTGACGGTATAGGTTCCGGGAGGGAGCTCGACGATGCGATACTGCCCCGTTCCGTCCGTCACGACTGACCGGACCTTTTCGGTCAAGGCCGAGCTCGTGGCTTCCACGGACACGCCGGGCAGAACCGCGCCGGACGTATCCTTGACTACCCCAGTGATCGATGCTTGCGCGAATGCTGCAACTGGTGCCAGGAGAACTGCGGAGAGAACAACCAGGGTTCTCACCAAACCTCGCATGCCTGCCTCCATGTCATGCCGTTCAACAAATACGGTCCGATCTTGGTCACCTGCCCGCGTACGAGGGTCTAGAACACCGTCCGCGCGCACGACTACCCCGAGCGCCCACTTTTCGTATACCGAAATCGTGTTCTCAGGCCGGAACACGTATACGCTTGTCACGGGTACCTGTCAAGATTTTGGTAATCAATTTCAGTTATGGATACGACGATGAGACTCGCTGCGCCAGTACTGGTTCTCGTATTTGTCTTCAGTTTTTCGGCTGCTTCATTCGCACAACAGCAACCCGCACAGGGGGGACAGGGAGTCGTCGGCGGCGTCGGCAATGCCCGCCCCACAACGCCACCAGGGCCCGCCCCACGAAATGCAGAGGGCAGAGTGACGCTGACCAGCGCGACGCCCGCTCAGAAGGGACTCTGGTTGCCGGTCTTCGGCATCACCGATCCGATCGCACCGCTGCCGACAGTGCCGTTCAAGCCGTGGGCGAAGGCCGTGTACGACGATCGCCAGGCGCATGAGCTCGAGCCGCACACGCGATGCAAGCCGTCGGGCGTCGCGCGACAGTTCCTCACGCCGTACGGTGTCGAGTTCGTCGAGCTGCCTGAGTTACAGCGTCTCTACATCTTCGACGTCGGCGGGCCGCACACCTACCGGACGGTCTACATGGATGGGCGCTCGCATCCGGCGAAGTTGATGCCGAGTTTCTACGGTCACTCGATCGGCTGGTGGGAGGGCGACACGCTCGTCATCGACACGACGGGATTCAACGAGGGCTTCTGGCTCGACCGTCGCGGACTGCCGCACACGGAGGCGCTTCGCACAGTGGAGCGGTTCACCCGGGTGGACTCCGGTGCGATCCGCTATGAAGTGACCGTCGATGATTCAGGTGCCTACACGGCGCCATGGACGGCGCGATTCAATCTGCGCTGGGAAAACGGCACCGAGCTCTTCGAGTACGTGTGCCAGCAGGCCAACTACGCGATCACATTGATGGTGGGCGATCAGGAATCAGTGGATCGGACGAGCCCGATTATTCCCTGACGACTTCGGCTCTCGGCTTTGGGCTTCAGGCTCTGGCCTCTTGCCAGAGCCTAGAGTCCAGAGCCCAGTTCCCTCAGCGCTTCCGCTGCCGGCGCCAGCTGCGGATTCAACCTCAGCGCTTCTTCGAGTTGCGTTCTCGCCTGTTCGCGATGGCCCTGCTGGAGCAGGACCAGTCCCAGGTTCGTTCGCGCACCGGCGTTCTCGGGATCGTGTTCGAGCAGACGGCGCAATTCCGCGGCGGCACGATCGAGCCGCCCCTGACGGGCCAACGCAGCGGCCAGGTTCGTTCGCGCGTCGCTGTGCATCGGGTCGCGCTCCAGCGCCAACTCGTACTCCTTGATCGCTTCGTTCACGCGACCGGTGAGCGCCAGCAGCAGCCCCATGTTGTAGTGCGTCACCGGATCGTCAAGCCCCTTCAGCGCCTCCCGGAAATACGACTCGGCTTCGCCGAAGCGCCCCATCGCACTCAGGCAGCTCCCAATGTGCGCGAGCACCTGGTAGTCACCAGGCACCATTTGCTTGTAGCGCTCGAACAATATCAGCGCTTCTTCGTTGCGCTCGACGGTGCGAAGGATCCGGGCGAGCTTCAGCACCACTTCGGGGTTGTTCGGATCGAACTCGAGTGCGCGTCTGGTGAGGTACTCGCTCCATTCCGCGTTGATCGCTAGGTTCGCTTCCGAGGCCACCCGCAACAGGAAGATGCTGTTGCGCGACTCGCGCGCCAGCTCGTCGATCACCGGGTCAGCGTAGGGCGTGAACGGAGGCAGCCGGCCCGCTCGATACACGAGTCGCGTCGCCTCGTCCTCGCGCCCGAGCTGACGATAACTGTCTGCCAGGAGGCGAAGCGCGGGGCCGAAGCCGGATGTCGCAGCATTGACCTGCTCGAGGATGGTGCGAGCGCCGTCGACATCTCCCTTGACCAGCGCGATCCGCGCGAGACCAAGAGAGGCATATGCCGACAACGGCACCTCGGTCACATGGCGTGGTGACGTCGTCTCTGCCGCGGCGGCGGGAACATCGCGTGCCTTCTGCCATGCCGTCGCCGCCTCGTCGTATCTGCCGGCCTTGAACTCAGCCTCTCCGAGTCGCAACCACGCCGGACCCAGTTGCGGCGCACGTTCGACGACCGTGCGCAGGTTGGCGAGCAGGGCTTCCCCACCGCCTCGCTCCGACTGAATGACGGCACGGTAGTAGATCCACCGCCAGCCGTCAGGCGCGAGCGTCTCGGCCACTTCGTAACAGCGCTCGGCGTGGTCGAAAAACATGTCCGAGTGATACGCGATGCAGAGGGCGCCAACCGCGGCAATCGAGGATGGATCATCGACTGCGGCGTCGTAGCGCTCGCGCAGATGGTCCTCGATCACTTTCTGTTGAGCCGACAGGCGGGGCGGCTGCGGCAGACGATCAGGGTCGGCGCCGCTGAACAGGCGGATGGCGGCAAACAGAACGGCACCAGCGGCAAGGACGATTCCCGCAAGCGCCATCCATCGAATGCCCGGGTTGGTGGTTCCCGATTCCGGCGGCGCCGATGGCGATTGCGGCTCTTCGGGGCGTCTCCTGGATCGACGGCTCACGCTTCCTGATACGTCGGGCACGCGCGCGACGTCAAGCCGGGAACAACATCAACGCTTCTCAGAACTTCGGCGCGCCGCCGAAAGAGATCACATCCCCGCTAGCCAACCTGATTTGCCCCGCGCCCACGATGCGCCCGGATTTTCTGGCATCGTCAGGTCGCGTCAGCAGCACCGTTTGCGCGTCGTTCAGATACAGCGGGTTGCGGGGCAGCCAGACTCGAGCGGAGATAAAGGTGCCGGGCGTCAGCCGCTCTTTCATCGAGCCCACCTGGCGCAACGCGTTGCTGAGCGAAGAGCCCTGGAGAACCCACGTCTCCGGCTCGCCGTTCTCGCTTTTCGACTGAAGGAACAGCAGCACGTGAGGATTGATCCACTCGACGCGCTGGATGTCACCCTGCAACGTGACGGCGTTGGTTGTGAAGTAGAGCGCGTTGGAGTGATGGGCGTTCGCCGGGATACTCCACGCGATGAGGACCGCCAGAATCGTCACTGCCGGAAGTGCAACTCTCATCGGATTCGCCTCCGCTGATCGCGATCGTCGCCAGCGTAGCACTCCTGGCGTGCCGGAATTCTGAAGAGAGTCTGAACTCTTCGTCAGCCCAGCCTCCTAACCCGGGGCCTTGATCACCGGCGTGAACTTCTGGATCCGCTTCGCGTGTTCGACCTCGCCGGTGTAAATGTTCCCGGTCGAGTCGATCGCGATCGCGTTGATCCAGTGCAACTGTCCGGCGTAGCGCCCGTTGCCGCCAAACGACCCAAGGGTCTTGCCGCTCTGGCGATCGAGGATCCACACCCGGTTGTTGGTGCCGTCGGCCACGTATAAGTACTTCTGCGGCTCGTCGCGCGAGATCGCCAGCTTGTAGGTCGTTCCGCACGGCGGCAGCTTCGGGTTGTTCAGGCCGCCGCATCC
>JAICEG010000138.1 GCA_025924295.1 Vicinamibacteria bacterium | reverse complement strand
CAGGTGTCCTTTTCCGTGCCGCATCTTACGCTCGAGACGCTCGAGGGGATCGTCGGGTCTATCGCCGTCGGGCGTCAGGGTCTTCGCTACGCGTTGATCGTGCACGCGGCGTTCCGCCTCCGTGACAGCAGCCTGACGGGATACCTCGTCATCGTGCTGGGCGTGGCGTCAATTGAACGGCTCATCCGGGCGCTCGAACACTGGGAATCAAGCCAGCGAGAACAACCCTAGCGCCGCGATGAGTCTCGATACTTCGTCGGAGTTCGCCGGGCTCCACGCATCGGTCGTCCGCTGCGTGACCGAGGACACCCATCAAGGGTGCTTCGTCACCGATGTGCACCTGAGGGTCGTGCTGTGGAACCGGTGGATGGAAATCCATTCCGGCCGAATCGCGGCCGACGTCCTCGGCCGATCCCTCCTCGAGTTGTATCCCGATGTCGCGGAGCGCGGGATCAAGGAGTACTACCAGAGCGCCCTCGAAGGCCGCGTCACCATCCTGTCTCACGCCTTGCATCGCTTCGTGGTGGAGCTGCCGCCGACGAACCTCGATCTGGGTTTCACGCAGATGCCGCAGAGCGGACGGATTGGACCGTTGAGCGATGCCGGCACACTGGTCGGAACCGTCACCTTCGTCGAGGACGTCAGCGATCGCATCGCGAGCGAATCGACGCTCCGCAAACAGATCGAGTCGCAACGGCTGGCGCGGGCGATTGCCGAGAACGCGCTGCGCGCGAAGGACGAGTTCCTGTCGACGCTGTCGCACGAGATTCGCACGCCGCTCAATGCGGTGCTCGGCTGGGCGCGCATCCTGCTGGGTCGTGACGACATCGACCGCAACCTGCTCGAACGCGCGCTGCACGTGATCGAGCGCAATGCGACAGCGCAGGCGCGCATGATCGACGACATGCTGGACATGGCACGGATCGCCACCGGCAAACTCCGGCTCGACATGCGGCCGGTGGACGTCGTGAAAGTCGTGCTCGCGGCGGTGGACGTGGTGATGCCAACCGCGCACGCCAAGCAAATCGCTCTTCGCACCCAGCTCGATCCGCGGACGCCGAACATCGTGGGCGACCAGGACCGCTTGCAGCAGGTGATCTGGAATCTGCTCTCGAACGCGCTGAAGTTCACCGACGCCGGCGGCGTGATCCAGGTGCGCGTCCTCTTGAACGGCAAGTTCGTGCGGATCGTGGTGAGCGATTCCGGTCACGGTATCAGGGAGGATTTCCTCCCGCACGTCTTCGAGCGCTTTCGCCAGGCCGATGCCTCGAGCTCACGCCGCCACGGCGGCCTCGGCGTGGGCCTCTCCCTCGTGCACGACCTGATCGAACTGCACGGTGGCACGGTGCGCGGCCACAGCGACGGCGAGGGGAAGGGCGCGACGTTCACGATAGACCTGCCGACCGCACCGGCTCAGGGGATCGACGATGACGTGGAAGGAGAGGGGCGCGAGGAGTCGATGGCATCGCTGGCCGACGTGCGCGTGCTCCTCATCGACGATGAGACGGATGCGCGCGATCTCTCGCAGGCCGTGCTGGAGCAGTGCGGCGCTGACGTGAAGGCGGTCTCGTCGAGCGCCGAGGCGTTGTCGGCCCTTCGCGAAGCGCCACCGGATCTCCGGCCGCATGTCATCGTGTCCGACCTGGGAATGCCGACAGAGGACGGCTACCAGTTGATGCGCCGTATCCGAGCACTCGACGCCGAACTCGGTCGCATTCCGGCGGTGGCTGTCACTGGTTATGCCACGTCCGATGATGTCGAGCGAGCGTTCGATGCCGGCTATCAGCGACACATCTCCAAGCCGATGGACCCGGTTGCGTTCGTGGCGACGGTCGCGGAACTGGCGCGATCCGGTTCGGTCCGGTCCGGGTAATCCTCGCGCGCGCCGACACGCTGAAACGGACGCTGCTCAACTGCCAGCGATCAGCCCATGCCAGAGGGCGTAGGTGACCTGGTGGCCGGTGACATCGCTGTGGCCGTTGATGAACCGGTCCGCGCGCAGGTTGAACACCGCGCCCGGAGTGAAGGCGTACGGGGTGTCGAGATCGGAGAGCTCGCCGGCTCGTGCCTCCTGCGTTCGCTGCGCGCCGTTTCGGCCCATACCACCGTAGGGGTCGTTCTCGTCGCCCAATGCGGCGGCAGCATCGTTGGCGAGGCGTGACGCGAGCGGGTACGCGATGCCGACCGCCTGATCGTTCTTGGTGTGCGTGATCAGGATGGGGCCCGACACGCGCCGATCCTGAACCACGGTACGGAACGCCCCGTCGTGTGTGCCGTCGAACTTCGCGGCCAATCCGTTGTGTGAGAAGGCGGCCTGCAGGAGCATCATGGTCACGGGCTTGCTGCCCGGTTCAAGTGTGGCTGCCGCGGCGGCCACGAGCCGGCCGCCGAAGCTGTGACCAACCAGGTGGACGGGAAGATCCGGACGCTTCTCCCTGATGCGCGCCAGCATCAGCCCGGCGCCGCTACGACCGACGGTTCCGGCGCGTGTCTTCATCTGATAGTAGGTCGCGTAGTTGGCAATGCGCCGCGCTGCGCCTGTGACGCCTTCGACCGCATCGGTGATGAAATTCGCGGCGCCTCCGGCCGTCATCGATGTGGCGCCACCCGCGCTGCTTCCTGGAACGAACTTCACTGGTCCACTCAGGTTCTGGAACAGCACTTCAGGATCGTTGGTGAAGAACTCGAGAGAGCCATCCTCAGGACCGCTCTCGTCCGGGTTGAGCACCGCACGAAGTGCCTGGACGAACTCGCGGCGCGCATCAGCCGACGAGGACAGCGCGGGAATCAGCGACTGCGCGCGATCGACGTGAACGCGTTTCGTCTCATCCACGTCGGTTCCCCCCAGGAGAACGGGGTCACGCTTCAGTTCGTTGAGCACCCTGGTGAGTGACGCCTGGCTGGCGGTGGTGGCCTCGCTCACGCTGGCCGCACCGCCTCCGGGAATGAGGTCGCTGTCAGCGAACTTCTTGCTCGGCCAGTACGCGCGCACCACACCGACGCGGCGCTGTTGAACGCCGTCGACGACGCCTGCCGCAGCGACCTGTTCGGCGCTGGTGATGAACCGGTCGTACAACGACTTCGCATCGGCCTTGTCGTTGTTCCAGCCGTGCGCCAGGACCACCAGATCGGTCAGCCCGCCAAGGCCGTCGAGAACCGCACTTACCTCGTTCGCGTCGTGGATGCTTCCGTCCTTGCGAAACTCGACGTCGAATTGCGATGTGACAGCCATGAGCACCTCACACAGACTGAATGGCCTTCATCAGATCGAGCAGCCCATGGCCCTCGAAATAGCGTTCACGCCCAAGCGGGATGGCGCTCTCGAGGAAGATGCGCTTCACCTCGAGCGGCCGTCCGATGAACTCCCGGCGGACCGACAGGAACGCAGCAATGGCGCCGGAGACATGCGGCGCTGCCATGCTCGTGCCGGTGTCCTCCACGTAAAACGCTTTCGTTGGCAGTGTCGAACCGTCCGCGGCCGGCGTGGCCGGAGACCCTTCCGGCTTCTGGAGTTCCGCCATCGCGCTTTGCAGCTTCTTGCCGGCGGCGCACGAAAGGATTCGTTCGCCAGGAGCGACGATGTCCGGCTTCAGGCGTCCATCGCCGGTGGGTCCCTTCGACGAAAAATACGAGACCCCATAGGTGTGCGGCGACTCGCGATGCGTGGCGCCAACCGTGATCGCGAGTTCGGCATTCCCCGGATCGTTGATGGTGTTCGACAGGCCCACCTTCGACGCGCGGGTTTGCGCGTTCACCGTGCCGTACCCGGTGTTGCCCGCGGCGGTCACGACCACCACGCCCGACTGGACCAGCCGATTGACTTCGTTGCAGAGCGGGCTCTGGCCGCACGCAAACATCTCCGCATCGAACTCGTAGCCGACGCTGAGATTGACGCCGTGGACCCGCAGCATCTTCGGGTTGTCGTTCAGCTTCTCGCGGATGTACTCGAGTGCGCGAATGACGTCGCTCGATCGTCCTTCGCCATTCTCGTCGAGCACGCGCAGGCTGACGATACGGCACTGCGGCGCGATGCCGTGAAAGCGGCTGCGCTCCGGATCGGAAACCTCCTTGGCGCGCGTTTCCTTGCGTTGTGCCATCTCGTCGTCGTCGATATGAGCCACGTCGATGGCGGCCTCACGGCGAAGGACGACAACCGGCACCGACGGCGCCTTACCCGTGATGACGCCTGACACGTGCGTTCCATGGCCGAAGTGATCGGTGAGCGCCCACTTGACGTGCTCGGCGACCAGTTTGTCCCTGGTCTCGGACGGCATCGCCGGATTGCGATCCGGGTCGGCGAGATGTCCCGGAACTCGAACGTCGCCAACCTGCCTGAATGTCGGGCCAAAGCACCGGTGCAACTCGCGCACGCCTGGATGCCGCAGCACGTGCGTGTCGTCGGACTGGCCGAAATGGGGATGTGTCGCTTCGACGCCGGAGTCGATGACGGCCCAGGTGATCTCCTCGCCCGAGGCGTCGAACGATCGATAGGCGGCGTCGGCCTTGATCGTGGCGACCGAGCGGCTGATCTGGCCGCGAACAGGGAAGTCGGGCCACAGCTTGTAGATGCAGCGGTAGCGCATCGCGTCCTGCCCGGGGTTTTCGAGCTGGCGCTCGCGCGCCAGCCGCTCGTCTTCGGCAATGAGCAGACGCCACTCGCGCACCTGGAAGTAGCAGCGGTAATAGCCTTTCCCGACGCTGGTCGGCTCGAGGCCGGTCTCCTCGTACATCGACGAGTCCGCATCGCTGGCCGGCGGCGTCCGCTTTCCGAAGAGATCGGCGTACAACTTCAGGAACGCCTGCTCGGCCCCCGGCAGCCCGCCTGCGTGCTGAATATTCAGCTCGACGAGATAGGGCCCACGGTTGTCCCGGGCGGGATCCTCGAGCTTCCACTTCTTCCGGTTCTCCGCCCGGTTGAGCTCCGGCGGCGCCGTGACGCGCGTCAAGCGGTCGCGGATGCGATTAGGGTCGTCTTCGGGTTCGTCTGCCATCGGTCCTCCGCGAAGCCAGTCGCGCGAGTGCAACTGGCCGCTGTGGAGTGTAGCGAATCCCTGCGTAATAACGCGGGCGCGACCCGGGACGAACAGCGGGTACCGGTGGCGCTTCTGGCACGACGCGTGCTGCCTGTACAGTCACGCTTCGGTTACGTCCATAATAGTGGGTGGATGTGTGCCTTGCGACCACGACATATCGTGGATCCCGCGGCATATCTGACACACCGGAAAGGATGTGGAGGGCCTCGAATGTCCAGTTCTCAGGTTGCGCTCGTTTCGTTGTTGCTGCTGGCTGTCGGTTGTTCCCAGGCCTCATCTCCTGCTTCGTCTTCAGCCACGTCGGAGTCAGCTGCAGCGACCACGCCCGCCGGCCGGGCGGGGGCCGACGACGAACCGCTGCCCGATGTGCCGTCGCCCTACGATGCCCTGCCCGACGAGTCACGCGGGATCCTCGATCAGGAGTTCGTCGGCGACTTCGACGAGATGGTCAAACGGCGCCTGATTCGTGCCGGCGTCGTCTACAACCGTACTCAGTACTTCATCGACCGGGGCGTGCAGCGTGGCATCAGCGCCGAGGCGCTCAATCTGTTCGAAGAGCAGTTGAACAAGCGGTTGAAGACCGGGCTCCTGAAGGTGCATGTTGCCGTGGTCCCGCTCTCACGCGATCAACTGTTTCCGGCGTTGCTCGCGGGCAAGGTCGACCTCGTGGCCGCGGCGATCACGATCACGCCGGAGCGCCAGAAGCTTGCCGCCTTCAGTACCCCCACTCGCACCGGTGTCTCCGAGATCGTCGTTACCGCGAAGGACGTCGCCGCGCCCGCAACGGTTGACGACCTCTCCGGGCGTGAAGTGTTCGTCAGGAAGAGCAGCAGTTACTTCGAGAGCCTCGAGCAGTTGAACAAGTCGCTGGCCGGTCGAGGCAAGCCGCCTGTGACGATCAAACTCGCGCCCGAGGCGCTCGAAGACGACGACATCCTCGAGATGGTTAACGCCGGGCTCGTGGACGTCACGGTCGTCGACGATTTCGTCGTCGAGTTCTGGCAGAAGGTCCTTCCCGACATCCGGCCGCACGCCACTGTGGCGGTGCGGACCGGCGGCGACATCGCCATCGGCGTTCGCAAAGGCAACCCCAGGATGCTTCAAGCCGCCAACATCTTCGTCAAGGAGTACGGCCCGAACACCGCGTTCGGCAACACGATGGATCGCAAGTACCTCGAGAGCACCAGGTACGTGAAGAACGCGGCGTCCGAAGCCGAGCGCAAGAAGCTGCGCGAGCTGGTAAAGATGTTCCAGACGTACAGCGAGAAGTACAGCGTCGATTACCTGCTGATGGCCGCGCAAGGCTACCAGGAGTCGCAACTCAATCAATCGGCCAGGAGCCATGTCGGTGCGATTGGTGTGATGCAGATCATGCCGGCTACCGGGAAGGATCTCAACGTCGGTGACATCAGCCTCGTCGAACCGAACATTCACGGCGGCGTGAAGTATTTCCGCTTCATGATGGACGAGTTCTATAAAGACGAACCGATGGACGAAGTGAACAAGGGGCTGATGACGCTGGCGTCTTACAACGCGGGTCCCGGACGCATGCGCCAGCTTCGGCGCGAGACCGAGAAGCGCGGTCTCAATCCCAACGTATGGTTCGGCAACGTCGAGCGAATTGTTTCAGAGCGAATTGGCAGGGAGACGGTGCAGTACGTCGGCAACATCTACAAGTACTACATCGCCTATCGTCTGGTGCAGGAGCGCGAAAACGAGCGCGCCCGTGCGAAGACGGAGATCCGCTCCGGTCAGTAGGTTCACCCGTTCCGGCTGGCCGTGCTCTTCTTGAGATCGGCCAGCCACGCGCCGCTCCCCCCATTGGCCGAATGGGAGACGACGTCGAAGCACTCGCACGCGATCTTGTGGAGCCGCTTCGCATTGCGAATGGTCAGCACACCACGCCGGTAGTCGATGATCCCCTTCGCGCGCAGCGTCGATGCGGATTCACTGACCGCCGATCGCGGCGCTCCTACCATCTGCGCGACGAATTCATGTGTCAGCTCGAAGCGATTGGTGTCGGCTCGCTCGGCCGTGAGGAGCAGCCATCGGGCGAGCCTCTGCACTGACGTATGGAAGCGATTGCAGAGCGCGGATTGCGCCAGCTGATGCATCACGCGTTGTGAATAATTCATCAGCAGCTCATGCAGCGCGCTGCACGACAGGATGTGCTCGCGGATGAGCGCCTTCGGCGCACGATACGCGAGGCCCGGGAGCTGAACGATGAGGCTGTAGGGCAGTGGTTGGTTTCCAAGCGCATCGGCAATACCTGCCACACCTTCGCGCCCAACGAGGGCGACCTCGACCGAGTTTCCGCTGCGTGTATTGGCGACGAGCGAGACGACGCCCGAATCGATGAAGTAGAGGTGTTCGGCGACCACTCGAGGCGAGCCCAGCAGGTCACCCCGTTGGAGTGGATGGGGTTCCAAGTCGTACATGAGTTGAGCGAACACCCGTTGATCGGATTGCGCAAGCTCTCGAAGCACATCGTTGCGTGTCCGTTCTGACACCGATCAGCCTCCACCGTAAGAACGCTGCAAGATCTGCAGCATCCAAGCACAGCCTGATCGCGATGTCTGCCTGAGGTCGACAATGGATGTCTGATTTGGACAATGTTTTGCTAAGTCGCTGATGTGCTGGTTTTTGCAGTAAGCGTCTGTTAGAGTTCGCGGGTTTTGGAATCCGCCGGGTCCGCGGCGTCTGCCCGCGATCGATTCGTCCTACTCGCGTTCGGTTCGCCCACGCATGCCACACGTGTTTGACGGACACGGATTCGGCCAGTTGCTCAACGAGGCCGAACGCCTCTTCGCCGGCGCACAGGAGCACCACCTGCGACTGGCCGAGGTCGTGACGCGCCTGGCGCGCGACGGGGCGCAGGCAACGTCAGGAGACACGCTGACGACCATGCACCGGCTTCTGACAGCGGCCGAAGAACAGCGGGAGCTTGCCGGGACTGTCCTCACGCGTCTCATCGGGTCTCGATCGGCCATCGAGGCGCCGCGGCAACGCGTACGTGTGCTGATCGTGGACGACTCGGAAGGGAGCCGTGAGACGGCGGCCGCCATCCTCGAAGAAGCCGGATTCGAGGCGCTGACGGCGAGCAATGGGTTGGAGGGCGTGATCGTCGCCCACTACGCGCTGCCTGCTGTCGTCCTGATGGACCTCACGATGCCCGTGCTCAGCGGGCTTGAAGCCACCCGGCTGCTGCGTGCGAGCCTGCTCACGCGCAACCTCAAGGTGATTGCCTTCACCGCCAGGCCGGACATCTACGAGGAATCGCTCGCGCGATCCTTTGCCGACGTCCTGACGAAGCCGGCCGCACCCGAAACGATCATCACTACCGTGCAACGGTGTGTGAGCCCCGATCGTGTGACGGACGTCGGCAGCGAAGAAGGCCTGGGCGCGTGAACGGCGCGCTACATCAGCGCTCTCACCTGCCAGTCCGTGGAGTTCATCAAGGCGTGGTATTCGGCGGGTGACACCGATCGCTTGGAGTAGCGGCAGGCGATGACGAACATGTTCTTGGTGTGATGCCAGTCGCTGCGCACGACGTCGCACTCGAATGTCTCACCCGAGCTGATCGCCATGGTCAGCACCACTCCCGCTTTCGGGATCGACTCGACTTCGATCTGCTTGCTGAATCGGATGTCGCTGTTGTTGATGGTCTCGAGCGCGTCCGTGTCTTCGCGACGGATACGGAGAGATGGAATCCTCAAGCTGATTTCGACGATTTGTGCCATGTGCATGTCATAAGTGGCCGCGGCCAATCCGAAGCGGCCCGTTCCCCGATGGTACGATACATTTCGAATGCCGCTCGTCACGCTCGACCGTATCACGATGGCCTACGGCCATCTCCCACTCCTCGATGACGCCAGCTTTCGGATTGAGCCGCGAGAACGTGTCGCGATCATCGGCCGGAACGGTACAGGTAAGTCAACGCTGCTGCAGATCGTGAGCGGCGAGGCAACGCCACAGAAAGGTTCAATCTGGCGTGAGCCCGCGCTCCGTATCGGGCGTCTGGCCCAGGACGTCCTCGTCGCCGGAAATCGGTGCGCGTTCGACGTTGTCTCCGAAGGGTTGCGCGATCACGATGCAGACGGATGGAGCGCCGACCAGAAGGTCAACATGGCGCTTTCCCGGCTGCAAATCGCTGGCGAGGCGACGATGGACTCCCTGTCCGGCGGGTGGCGGCGTCGGGTGCTGCTGGCCCGCGCGCTCGTCGGGGACCCTGACCTGCTCCTGCTCGACGAGCCGACCAACCATCTCGACATCGACACCATGCGATGGCTCGAAGGGTGGCTCGCCGACTACGCAGGCACCGTGGTGTTCGTGACGCACGACCGCGTCTTCCTGCAGACCCTGGCGACGCGCATTGTCGAGCTGGATCGTGGCCGGCTCACGTCGTGGCCGGGCGACTACGCAACCTTCCTTCGGCGCAAGGAGGAGATGCTCTCCGTCGAAGCCGCGCATGACGCCAAGTTCGACAAGCGGCTCGCCGAGGAGGAGGCGTGGCTGCGACAAGGCATCAAGGCGCGCCGGACCCGCAACGAGGGGCGCGTGCGCGCGCTGCTCAAGATGCGAGAGGAACGCGCGGCGCGTCGGGCGCCGGTCGGGGCGGTGCGCTTTCAGCCCGAGATCGGCGAGCGTAGCGGGCACGTGGTGTTCGAGGCCGAAGGCGTTCGGAAGTCGTTCGATGGACGCCCGGTCGTGACCGGCTTCGCAACGCGCGTGATGCGCGGCGATCGCATCGGCCTGATTGGACCAAACGGCTCCGGGAAGACCACGCTGCTCAAGCTGCTTCTGGGTGAATTGCGGCCCGACACTGGCGAGGTGCGGCACGGCGCCAACGTGCAGGTGGCGTACTACGATCAGCAGCGCGAGCAGCTCGATCCCGAGCGCAGCGTCTGGGAAACCGTGGCCGACGGGCACGACACCGTGACGGTGAACGGTGCATCTCAGCACGTCCACGGGTACCTCCGCGATTTTCTGTTTCCACCAGAGCGGGCGATGTCACCGGTGAAGGCGCTTTCGGGTGGAGAGCGCAATCGCCTCCTCCTTGCGCGATTGTTCGCGCGACCGTTCAACGTGCTCGTGATGGACGAGCCCACCAACGATCTCGACATCGAGACGCTGGAACTGCTCGAGGAACGGCTGGTGACGTGGTCGGGGACGCTGCTGCTGGTCAGCCACGACCGCGCGTTCATCGATCACGTGGTCACCAGCACGCTCGTGTTCGAGGGTGACGGACGCGTGCAGGAGTACGTGGGTGGTTACGAGGACTGGCTGCGGCAGCGGCGGCAGGCAGAGCCGGCGCCGGTGCGTCGTGCTTCTGCGGCTTCCCGCTCGAATGCGACGGCCGTCGAGGACAGAGGCGACTCGCGCCTTCGAAAACCTTCCTACAAGGAACAGCGCGAGCTCGAGCAATTGCCGGCACGAATCGAGGCGCTCGAGACGGAGCAGAAGCAGTTGCAGGCGGACGTCAGCGCCCCGGATTTCTATAAGCGGCCGGCTGCGGAGATTCACGAAGCCCTGGCCAGACTCGAGGAACTCGAAACGCTGCTGCTTGCCGCCTATGCACGGTGGGATGCGCTCGACTCGCGCGCGGAGATCAGTACGAACGACGCCGGTTAGTGGAGATTGACCGCGTCAGTGTTCCCGCCGCTGATCAGCACCGCTACACGTTCGCCTTGCCGTGGCACGTATCGGCGTGAGAGCAGCGCGGCGAAGCTCGCCGCTCCGCCAGGTTCTGCCGCGATTCGCGCCAGCGACCACAACGCCCGCTGTGCGTCGATGATGGCCGCGTCGGGAACCAGGACAACCTCCGAGACGTGACGTTGCGCGATCGGAAATACCCGATCGCCCACGCGGCGTGGTGCCAACGAGTCAGCGGCGATGCCATCGGCCTCGGCATCGACAGGGCGGCCCGCTTCCATTGCGCGGAAGAGCGTCGGCGACAGTTCCGGTTCGACCGCCACGACCTTCACGCTCCCTGAGAACCAGGCGGCGATTCCTGCGATGAGTCCGCCACCGCCGACCGCGACCAGCAGCGTGTCGAGTGAAGCCACCTGCCGTTCCAGTTCGAGCCCGAGGGTCCCCTGCCCGAGGATCGTCTCCGGCTGATCGAAGGCATGCACGGTCATCGCGCCTGACTGCGCAGCCCACGACTGGCTGGCGGCGAGCGCGT
>JAICEG010000137.1 GCA_025924295.1 Vicinamibacteria bacterium | reverse complement strand
GTACAGGGCGAACGCCAGGATCACGATGACGATGAGGGCGTTCGCAAGGATGAACACACGGCTGGACGTCGCAACCTTCAGCGACCCATCGACGCTATCGATGCGCCATCTGCCCTCCCTGTTCGCAGCCTGCCTCGGGTTGAGGATTTCGAAACCGAACCCTGAACGTCCAAGACGAACCGCTGTCGGTGCGTCCATGCTGAACGAGACCGGCACCATGACAGTCATGCTCGGATCCCGCTTGACCAGCGCCGCCATCGCCGCGATGACGGTTGCCAGCAGCGCCGCGGCAAGACCAATGGTGATGCACACCAGAACCGCCTGGATCAACCACGCGATGGACCATTGGCCAATTGCCTTCATAGTGAACCTCGTTTTATCGATATACGATAAACCAAGTACGAACGTTCACCGGCCAGAGAGGACCGGCTCGGGGCGCCGGTCGCGTGCAATTCGTCAGACGCCGATATCGTCCACGTCGATGGCGGCTGCCTGTTGCTGCGCCGACACCTTTTCCGCGAAGCGTTCGCGCGCCAGCTGCAGGACGCTGACGTAGACGTCCTCCCGGGTGCCGTCGCGGACGATGAAGAAGGGCGCCTGGTCCACGCGGAAGTGGGCGCTCAGCTGCATGCCGAGGCTGTTGGGATCTCCCTCATTCGCCCACACGATCTCGTCGATCCGGGACCAGAGCCCGCGCGACTGAAGCGCTGTTGTCGCGTCCTGGCATTTCCGGCACTCGCTCCCGTCGGCCAGCCGCTTCTTCACCATGGTGATGTGCATAGGCGTGAACGGCGCCCGTCAGCGTGGAGCGCCGACGTGCAGGCCGCATTCCCTCTTCGTCTCTTCTTCCCACCACCATCGGCCGGCGCGTTCGTGCTCGCCGGGGTTCGTGGGACGTGTGCACGGTTCGCATCCGATCGAGATGAATCCTCGATTGTGCAGCTCGTTGTACGGCACGTTGCGCTCGCGGATGTACGTCCAGACCTGCTTCGATGTCCAGTGGCTCAGAGGATTGAACTTCACGAGCGGGCGCTCCGGCGTCCCGAACGCGCGATCGAGCTGAATCACCGGCACGTCAGCACGCGTGCCGGGACTCTGGTCTCTGCGCTGCCCGGTCATCCACGCCCGAAGCGGACGCAGCGCGCGCATCAGTGGCTCGACCTTCCGGATGCCGCAACACTCCTTGTGGCCGTCCTTGTAGAAGGAGAACAACCCCTTGTCGCGGACCAGGGCCTGCACCGCTTCCGCCTGTGGCGAGAACGTCTCTATCGTGATGCCGTAGTGCGTGCGGACCTTCTCGATGAATTGATAGGTCTCGGCATGCAGCCGCCCGGTATCGAGCGAAAACACACGAAACGGCTTCCCGCGCGCAACAGCCATGTCGATCAGCACCACGTCTTCGGCGCCGCTGAATGACAGTCCCAGATCCGGGGAGTACTCCTCGAGCGCCAGCGCGACGATCTCCTGCGGGTCGCGCGTCGCAAGGGCCGCAGCGGTCTCCGAGAGCGTTGACAGGTCGAGGGCCATCGTTCGACCGTACCATGACGGCGGGGCGACAGCAAGGCAGGTCCGACTCCAGACCGCGTCATATAATCGGCGGCGTGAAGGTCGCCCCTGCGGGATCGGTTGCCGTATCACTCGCCCTGTTCGCGCTCGTCGTGTCGATGCCACTTCCGCTCGGGGCACAGTGGCCGAGTTATCCGACGGCCGGCGTCCCACGTGCTGATGGCAAGCCGGATCTGACCGCACCGCCTCCCAGGACCGCCGATGGCAAACCCGATCTCTCGGGCATCTGGAATTACGCCGGCATCCTCGGATTTCCCGGGCGGGGCCGGCCACCGGAACCACCACCGGGCACGCCGCCGGAGGCAACCTTCTGGAACATCGAGCTCGGAATGAAAGAAGGGCTGCCCCTCAGGCCGTGGGCCGCCGAACTCCGCAAGCAGCGCATGGCAGTGGACAGCAAGGACAACCCCGACGCCGCCTGCCTGCCGCTTGGCCACATGCAGCTCCACACGCACTCGCAGCCGCGGAAGATGATTCAAACGAAAGATCTGATCGTGATCCTGTACGAGGCCAACGCAGGCGTGCGCCAGATCTTTCTCGACGGCAGGCCGGCGCCCATCAACGACCCGCAGCCCTGGTGGTTCGGCTATTCGCGCGGCTGGTGGGAGGGCGACACGCTGGTGGTCGAGACGACGAACTTCAGGGATGGCGGCTGGCTCGATGTCGACGGCGCGCCGCTGACCTCGGAGGGCAAGATCATCGAGCGCTTTCGCCGTCCCACATTCGGCCGGCTCGAGATCGATGCCACGATCGACGATCCCAAGGCGTACACGAAGCCGTGGACGGTTCGCGTGAACCAGCGCCTGCTCGTCGATACCGATCTGATCGAATTCATCTGCCAGGAAAACGAAAGGTTCAGCAGCAAGTTCCAGAACTGATCGCAATCCGTTCTGGTATCGCTGAGGTGTCCGGATGATGAGAGCAAGGTCATCAGCTGCGCGCTATGATTCGGGAATGCGCGCATTCATGAGGTTCGTTGTCTTCCTCGTTATCCTCGCCGTCGTCGTCGCCGGTGTCGCCTGGTTCTGGGCCGGACGATCGGCGGGGCCGACGATCACCATCCGTCAGCCAGGGGAGTTCATCGGTCAGAACACCTCGCTCGAGATGAGCGTAGAAGCACCGGAAGGACAGTTCACCGCCGTCGACGTCACCGTGGAGCAGGGCGGCCAGACGTTCCCGGTGTTCACCCTCAACCAGCCTCAGGGCGACATCAAGCAGGAATCAGCCGAGCGGCTCTACATCATGCGGCCTGTCGGCAAACGCGCACTGACAGAACTGCAGTCGGGTCCTGCGCGCATCGTCGTGAACGCATCGCGGCCGGTGCTCTTCGGACTTCGCAACGTCAGTTCGACAGCCACGCACGACGTGACCGTGCGACTCGATCCGCCGCAGGTCGCGGTGCTGTCGACGTTCCACTACGTCAACCACGGCGGCAGCGAGTTCGTGGTCTACCGAGCCACACCCGCCGACGTCGAGTCCGGTGTGCGCGTCGGCAACATCGAGTATCCGGGCTATCCAGCCTCGGCAGTCGGCATCACGAGCGACCCGGCGCTGCGCGTGGCGTTCTTCGCGCTGCTCTTCGATCAGGACCTGAACACCGCGTTTCAGGTCTACGCGCGGGATCCGGCCGGTAATGAGGCACTGGCCTCGCTCGATCACCAGGTCTTCCCCAAGCCGTACTCGAAGAGCCGCATCGAGATCGACGATCGTTTCATGGCGCGCGTCGTGCCCGCTATCGCCACCAACTCGCCCGCGGAGAAGATTCCGACCAACGATCCTCTCGGAGGATTCCTGCAAATCAACGGCGACCTGCGGCGCAAGAACAATCAGTACCTCACCGACCTCGCGAAGAAGTCCGCACCGCAAATGCTCTTCAAGGGCGCGTTTCAGCAGCTGGGGAATTCCTCGGTCGAGGCCCGTTTCGCCGACACCCGGACCTACGTCTACAAGGGCAAGGAGATCGATCGGCAGGTGCACCTCGGCTTCGATCTCGCAGTGACGGCGAACGTCCCTATCGTGGCGTCGGAACGCGGTACGGTCGTCCATGCCGCGGACCTGGGCATTTACGGGAACTGCGTCGTCATCGACCACGGCCTCGGCGTACAGTCGCTGTACGGGCACCTTTCCTCGATCGGAGTCAAAGTCGGCGATACGGTGGAAAAAGGGGCGGAGATCGGCCGCAGCGGGATGACCGGGCTCGCCGGCGGCGACCACCTGCACTTCACGATGCTGGTCGGAGGCCAGCAGGTCACGCCGGTCGACTGGTGGAGCGCGCAGTGGTTCGAGGACCGGGTCCACCGCAAGATCCTCGCGGCCGGCGGCGTGTGATAATTGAGTGTTGGCTCTGGGGTCCGGCTGAAGCCGGACACTGTGTGTCGCAGGAGCCAAGCCCACGGCCAACATGACTGCATTGCTCCGCTTCTCCCTTGCCCTGGTCGCCGCGGGATCGATTGCCTGCGGCGGCGGTACTCCTCAGGAAACCGCATCAGCGCCGGCGCCGGCGGTGTCCAACCCGGTGGACCCTGCCACGGCGGGCGGTCTGACGGGGTCGATCAAGCTCGAGGGCACGCCGCCGGCATCTGAAACGATCAACCGCCGCTCCGATCCGTACTGCGAACAACTGGGTGAAGCGCGGACGCAGAACTTCGTCGTCAGCAATGGCGGACTCCAGAACGTCTTCGTGTACGTGAAGGATGGGCTCGGGCAAATGAAGTTCCCGGTCCCCACCACGGCGGTCGTCCTGGATCAACAGGGGTGCACGTACGCGCCCAGAGTCTTCGGCATCCAGGCCGGCCAGCCGCTCGAGATCCTGAACAGCGACGAGACGCTGCACAACATCCACGCGCTGCCGATGAACAACCGCGAGTTCAACCGCGGTCAGGCGCTCAAGGGACTGAAGCACACGCACGTGTTCACGACGGCCGAAGTGATGGTGCCGTTCAAGTGCGACGTGCACAACTGGATGAACGCGTGGGTGGGTGTCCTCGATCATCCCTTCTACGCCGTCAGCGGTACTGGCGGCGGCTTCGCGATTCAGAACCTGCCGCCCGGCACCTACACGATCGAGGCGTGGCACGAGAAGCTCGGCGCGCAGACGCAAATGGTCACGATTGGACCGAAAGAAACGAAGGAGTTGTCCTTCACGTTCAAGCTCTAAGCGAAGCCACGCTTCGCCATCCGAATCAATGCTCCTCCATCTCTACGCAGTGATCGTCGCCGTCGCCACGGCCGTCCTCATCTTTGCCGGTGGTCTCGTCACGAGCACCGGCTCAGGCCTCTCGGTGCCCGACTGGCCGACGACTTACGGCTGGAACATGTTCACCTTCCCGCTCGAGAAGATGGTGGGCGGGATCCGTTTCGAGCACAGCCATCGCCTCATCGCGAGCGGCGTCGGATTCCTGATCGTGATGCTCGCGATCTGGCTGCGGCTTGCCGAGCCCAGACGACTCGTGCGCCGCCTCGGGTACATCGCGCTCGCCGCGGTGATCACGCAAGGCATTCTCGGCGGGATCACGGTCCTCTGGTTCCTCCCGGATCCAATCTCCATCGCTCACGCCAGCCTTGCGCAACTCGTCTTCTGCCTGACCATCTCGATCGCGTTGATGACCTCACCAGGGTGGAAGCGTGGATACGTGAGCCACGGAGCGATGCCGGACGATCGACCGCTCCAGGCCGTCGCGCTTGCCACCACGGCGCTCGTGTACCTGCAGATCGTCGTGGGCGCGACGATGCGACATACCGACGCGGGACTGGCAATCCCTGACTTCCCGCTCGCGTTCGGGCAACTGCTGCCGCCGACGTGGGATGGCAAGATCGCCGTGCACTTCGCGCATCGTGTCGGCGCGCTGGTCGTCACGCTCTTCGCAATCGCAACGACCGGACACGTGTTCTACCATCACCGGTCGCGCCCGGAATTGTGGCGTCCCTCTGCCCTGCTTCTCGTGCTGCTCGCCGTGCAGATCACGCTGGGCGCGCTGACGGTCCTCACACAGAGGCAGTTCATCGTCAACTCGCTCCACGTCGTGACGGGCGCATCGGTGCTCGCAACGTCGCTCGTGCTCACGCTTCGTACGCGTCGCGCGAGATTCGACACGAACGCCGGGTCCAAAGAACAGGACCCGGCCTACGGGTTACCGATGGACGTACGTAGGGCGGGTCCCATTGGACCCGCCGATCCGATCGGTTCCGTGCGAGGGCGTGCATGAAGATGAGCGCGCCGATCGTCGGCGGAGCATCGGTGCCCGCTGCTGACCGCACCGGCAGCGCGGCTCGATCGGAGCGCGTTCTCGATTTCCTTGCGCTCACCAAGCCACGTCTCAATCTGCTCGTCCTGATCACGACGCTCGCAGGGCTGTATCTGGCGGCACCCGAGGGAGTGGCACTGGCGCTCGCCGCCCACACGCTCGTCGGGACAGCTCTCGTCGCAGGCGGTGCCGCCGCCCTGAATCAGGTATGGGAGCGCGAGACGGACAGGCTGATGAACCGCACGCGCACCCGACCCCTGCCTCGCGGCCGCCTTCGTGTTGCCGAAGGCATGTGGTTCGGCCTTATGTTGTCGGCGGCGGGCCTCGTCGACCTCGCGCTCTGGACGACACCCGCTGCAGCGGCTGTGGCGGCAGTGACGCTCATGAGCTATGTGCTGGTCTACACGCCGCTCAAGACACGCACACAACTGGCAACGCTCGTAGGTGCCGTGCCGGGTGCCCTTCCTCCCGTGATCGGATGGGCCGCCGCGACTGGCGAGATCACGGTGCCTGCGATCGTGCTCTTCGGCATCGTTTTCTTCTGGCAGATGCCGCACTTCCTGGCGATCGCGTGGATGTACAAAGAGGACTACGCGGCGGCCGGCATTCCGCTTCTACCAGTCGAGGAACCTGATGGGCGTAGAACGGGCCGGCAGGCATTGCTGTACACCGCAACGCTGTGGCCAGTCAGTCTGCTGCCGGCAGGAGTCGGTCTCGCCGGCGTGACCTACAGCGCCGTCGCGACGTCGCTGGGCATCGTCTTCATCTGGCTGAGCGTGGTGTTCGCGCGTCATCGCTCGAGAGAGAATGCGCGCCAGCTGTTCCTGTTCTCGATTACCTACCTGCCGTTGCTGCTTGGAGCACTTGTCGCAGACCGGCTCTGGTTCTGAGTGGGCATCTCCGATCTCCCAACGCTGAATGCGACGCTGAACGGCATCGCCGCGCTGCTGCTGCTTTCGGGGTACGTGTTCATCAAGAGCGGCCGGCCACGACAGCACCAGTGGTGCATGATTGGCGCGCTGACCACATCGGCGCTCTTCCTGGTCAGCTACGTGATCTATCACCTGAATGCGGGATCGCGCCCGTTCGAGGGACAGGGCGCGATCCGGGTCGTCTACTTCGCCATCCTGATCACCCACGTCATCCTGGCGGCCGTCATCGTTCCCCTGGCGCTCGTGACCGCCGCTCGCGGCTTGTGGGGACAGTTCGACCGGCATGTCAGGATCGCCCGCTGGACGTTGCCAATCTGGCTCTATGTGTCCGTCACGGGGGTCGTGATTTATCTGATGCTGTACCAGCTCTACTGACCCCGGATGGCGAATTTCTGCGGTAGAATTGCGGCTCGACCGGCGACGGAACGTCCAGTCCTGGGAGGATATGTGATGTCAGGCTTTCGGCTCGTTGTCGCCGTCATCCTCGCGGTATTCCTGCCTTCGACCGCCTTCGCGCAGTCGGCGCGCGCCACCGGCACCGTCAGGGATACGAATGGACGTCCGATCAAGGGCGCCACTGTACGCGCCAGCAATCGCGACGCCCGCCCGGCGCAGATCACGTCGACGACGGACGACAAGGGGCGCTGGGCGATGATCGGTCTCCGGACAGGTACGTGGACGTTCAACGTCGAAGCGCCCGGGTTCGTTGCCGTTGAAGCGCCTGCCCCAGTGCGCGTCGCGGGAACACCACCGATGGCCTTCACGCTCGCGCGCGATCCCGGCCCCATTCCGGGCGCGCTCGACAAGAACGTGATGCAGCTCGTGACGGCCGCCAACACCCTGCGCGATCGCGGGCAGTTCGACCAGGCGCTCACCGCCTACCAGCAGATTCGCGAGCAGAATCCGAAGTTAACCGCCGTGTCGTTTGTGATGGCGAGCGTCTACCGTCAACAGGCGGCCAGTGCCACCGACCCCACAGCCCGTCGAGCGCTGCTCGATCGGGCGATCAACGCGTACACGCCGCTGCTCGAGGACGAGATGACGAGCGCGCGAGCAAAGCTCGAGATCGAAACGACGCGCGCTGAGTTGAAAGCCCTTCCGCAGTAACCATGACACGTCGCGCGCCTGTACGGGCCCGCCGCTGGCTGGCCTCGCTCATCATTGCGCTCTTCTTTGTCGCCGTTGCCGGCGCTGCGGCGATCGGTTGGTGGTACGCGCGCGAATCACCGCCGCATCAGGGACCGATCCTGCTCGTCTCCATCGATGGCGTGCCCGCCGCTGACCTGTCGATCTACGGCGCCCAGCGAAGCGATACGGCGGCCATCGATGCGCTCGCGAACGACTCCGTCGTCTTCGAGCGCGCGTACACACACTCTCCGCAAAGCCTGCCGGCGCACACCTCACTCCTCACGGGTCAATTGCCGATCGAGCACGGCGTTCGCGACGATGCAGGCTTCTCTCTCTCGACAGAGGCGAGCACGCTGGCGGAACTGCTGCGCAATCGCGGGTTCGCAACCGGTGGAGCGGTCTCGTCGTTTCTCCTTCAGGCAGGCACAGGGCTCGGACAGGGTTTCGCGTACTTCGACGACGAGATGCCCACGGGCCCATCGGACGAAGTCGCCGCCACGGCACGGGGCGGATCGCAGACCATCGACAGCGCCGAGCGCTGGATGGCCACGCAGGACGGTCAGAGATTCTTCCTGTTCGTCCAGGTCCCCGGGCAGGATGCTGACGCCGCCATCATGCGGCTCTCGGGTGCGCTCAAACAGCGGGGGCTGTACGACGACGCAACGATCCTCGTTGTCGGGGATCGCGGCGATGCCGGCTCGGGGTTGACGCTCGACGATCGCGCTCTGCGCGTACCCTTCATGGTCAAACAGCCGGACAGCCAGGGCAGTGGCCGCCGCGTCGCGGCGCCGGTGCAGAACGTCGACGTGCTGCCGACGATTCTCGATCTGGTTCGGGCTCCTGTTCCGGCCGGCATCTCCGGACGATCGCTGCGCGCGGTGCTCGACGACGCCGACACCGTGATGCCCTCGACGCCGATCTACTCGGAAGCGCTGGCGGCCTATTTCAGGTTCGGAGGAGAGCCGGTCTACGCGTTGACCGGCGAGCATTTCCGCTTCGTACGCGGGACCGGTGAAGACCTCGTCCCGCTGGCAACGGGAGAGGAAACAGTCGGCGAAGCCAACGAAGCCGCACGGCTTCGCTCCGAGCTCGATGCGCTCGTCGGTACCACGGCGATCGCGTCTCCGGCACCGATCCCGGCTCACGAGGAAGATCGGTACGCGGTGCTCGGATATCTGAGCGACAGCGGCCTCACGACGGGGGTCGACATTGCGCTCGACGGAGACATGCAACGTGCTCTCGTCCAGGAGCACCGGGCTGCCGCCGCACTGATCGGCCAGAAGAAATACACCGCGGGGATACGGGCGCTTCAGGGCATCGTGCGAACCCACCCGACCCTGGCATCGGTTCACTTCCAGATCGGTGCCCTGCTGTCGCGAACCGGACGATTGGAGGAGGCGATCGTCGAGTTCGGCAAGGTGCGGGAACTCCGGCCCGAGGCATCTTCGGCGGCGCGGGCGCTGGCTGACGCGCTACTGAAGGCCGGAAAGACCGATGCCGCAACGGAGCAGGCCCGCATAGCGGTGATGCTGGCCGAAGGTGAAGGGGCTGCCGAGGTCTTCGCCGCCCACGAAATGGCCGCTCGCGTCGCTCTCGTCAGTGGAGACAAGGACGCTGCCGTGCAGCACGCCGAAGCCGCGTACAAGGCCGACCCCTCGATGCCCGTCCAGCAATTCGTCCAGGGACGCCTCGACTACGACGAGGCGCGCTACGACGAAGCGGCGGCCAGCTTCGAGGAAGCCGCGAAGGCGCTCAGCGAAGATGGGCGAACGCTGGCCGATCTGCATCTGTACCTTGGAGAAGCGCTTGCTCGTCTCGATCGATACGACGAGGCCGAGGCACAGTTCCGCGAGGAGCTTCGCGACTTCCCGCGAAACATCCAGGCGTACACCAGCCTTGCGATGCTGTACCGCGCGTCGAACCGCGACGCCGCGGTCGAAGATGTGTTGAACGAGATGGTCGCCTCGACCCCGACGCCCGAAGGCTACGGCGTCGCGGCACGATTGTGGACGATCCTTGGTGACCCGTCGAGGGCGGAAGCGCTCAGGTCAGATGCGCGAACCCGCTTCCGAGGCGATCCTTCCCTCGCCCTGCTCGGGCGCGGCGGCCGTTAGCTAGGCCGCCGTTCTTCGATCTGCTTGAAGGTCTCTTCGATCAGCCGCTCGTTGTCCGCTTTCGACAGGTTTCGTTCGAGCAGCTTGGACGCCAGCGCCACTGACAGGTCGACGGCTTCGGTACGAATCTGCTGAAGCGCACGAGCCGTCTCGAGCTCGATCTGACGCTCGGCATTCTTCACGATACCAGCGGCCTCGGACTGCGCTTTCTGCTTCAGCTCCTCGCGAAACCGATTGGCGTCCGATCGAGTGCTCGACAGGATCTGTTCTGCCTCGGTTCGTGCCGCGGCCAGGATCCGCTGCGATTCGACACCCAGACGCTCCAGCTCCTGCCTCGCCTTCTGTGCATCGTCGAGCGACTTGCGGATCGACTCCTGCCGGCGTTCGAGCGCATCGAGGAGCGGCCGCCAGGCGAACTTCGCCAGCAACGCCACGAGCAGCAGGAAGGTGGCGATGGTCCAGATGTAAAGCCCGGGATCGGGCTGGACCAGTGTGTTCATGACGAACGTCCTTTCGGAGTCCCGCCTACTTCATCAACACGATGAGCAGCGCGAACACTTCAGCAAGAATCGCGACGCCTTCGAGCAGGAAGAGCGGAAGGTTCACAGCGCCGGTGATCTGCGCGGTCGCGCTTGGCTGCCGTCCGATGGCTTCTGCGGCCCCGGCAGCGAGTCGACCGATGCCGAGCCCTGCGCCGATCACGGCGAGGCCAAGGCCGATCCCCGCGCCCATATATGCAAGTGCAAACCCTTCCATTCTTCTCTCCTTCGTAGGGCGAGTCCTCGTGGACGCGCTGAAACTGCTCAGTGATGAGCGTGTATGGCCATGCCGATGAACACGGCCGTCAAAAGGGTGAACACGTACGCCTGCACGGCCACGACGATGATCTCGAGCGCCATCAGCAGCGCCGCGAGCACCAGAGAGGGCACGCCGACACCGATGCCGACGAGCGCCTGGCCGGACAGCTCCGTGAAGATGAACACGAAAGACAGGATCGCGAGGATGGCGATGTGACCGCCTGTCATGTTGGCGGCAAGTCGCATCGTGAGCGCAAATGGGCGCACCAACATGCCCATGATCTCGATGGGAATCAGCATGATGGTGACCGGCAGCGGCAGGCCGTGCGGCACCATGTTCTTCCAGTGCTGGACGAAGCCGTGGGCGCGCGAGCCCGCGACGATAATCGAGACGAACGTGATCGTGGCCAGCGCCGCCGTCACGTTGAAGTTGCCGGTCGCCGTCGTGCCACCGTTGAGCACACTCGCCATGAAGGACTCCTCAGGCAGATGCAGGACCGTGTGGTTGATCAGCGACAACACATCGTAGATCGGGATGAGCCCGTTCGCGTTGGACGCCAGGATGAATACGC
>JAICEG010000136.1 GCA_025924295.1 Vicinamibacteria bacterium | reverse complement strand
TGATGCTTGCCGCGACGAGGGCCGCTGCAGACCACGCCTTCGAGCTCGGCGTAGATGGTCAGCATCGCGAGTGGCATCCCTGTGACAGCGATCTTTGCGCGCTCGAGGCGCTGTCCCAGCTCTGTTCGTGTGAGCGGTTCGTCGAGCACGCGTTCGAATAACGCGGTCGCGCGTATGCACAAGCGGTCGTCGAGTCCGAGCCTCCGGCGGTAGTGCGATAGCGTCTTGTGCACGCGCGGCGCGGTGAGCTCGAGCATCCATCGAATGTCCGGCGAGGCGACGAAGTGCCAGGTTGGCCGCATCACGTGCGTCCGGAGGATCAGTCCGGCATCGAAGGCCTCTTCGACCGCAGCATCAGTCGATGCCGGCGGCAGTCGAAGACCCAGCGCCCATTTTGCGGGACCGAATTCCTGCGCCTGCACCGCACCAAGCCATGCGACGAGGTCCGCCACCCGGCGAGGCCACGCCCTGGTAATGCACTGGTTGTGGAGTCGAAGTTGTGGGATTGCGCTGAGGGATCGGATCAACGCCTCGTCTCGATCGCCTTCGTCCAGATCTCGGCTTGCTCCGGTGTCATGCAGCCGTGAGGACGAAGGCGAGCGTCAGCGTAGCCGAGTTGATCGATGTCGAACAAGTATTGTTCCCGTGAGAGCAGCGTGCCGAGACAGAGCGCATTCTCGGGTTCGGTCTGTTGTTGCCGTTGGCGATCGAGCAACTCGTTGATGACCTCATCTGGCACATCGGAGCGTCGATCGGGATACGCAAACTTGAAGAGGACGAGGTAGCTGAGGAGAACCGGCCAGTTCGATCCGAACCGGGAAAGCAGGCGCGGCCAGTCGAAGAACAGCGCTCGCGCGTGCAACAGATGCAGAACGGCCGCACCGTCGTAGCGTTCGCGTTCCTGAACGAACGCGCTGGACCAGAGCAGTTCTTCGGCCGGACACAGAGCGACCGCAATGCCCAGCACCTCTCCCGGCGTCGCGTGCTCGAACCAGCCATCGTCGACGCCGACGATCCCGTTGCCGGAGCTGAAGACGACGTCGATGTACTGACCCTGACGATGAACTTTGCCCAGCCAGTGGGGGAACGGAATTTCGACCTGGTACCCGGCATCTTCAAAGGCGGCAAGCACCTGAGGAACGTCCCGGCGTCGAAGTATGACGTCGAGATCCTTCGTGTCGCGATCGCGCCCCGTATAGCGCGAGTGTGCGAACGCGCCGCCGACGACAAAGGGCAGAGCAGTCGTCTCGAGCACGCCGAGTGCATCGACGTAGAAGTCGAGACGCGGATCTCCCGGTGTCGGGATCGACCCGGTGTTGACCGGTTCCTTCACCACCCGTCGTGAGTTACGCATCGACAGTGACCTCGAGCACCAGGAAAGGAGCGCGGTCGGGGAACGTGCGAGTCAGCAGCGGAAGCGACACGTTGTAAACCGGAACGTCGTTCTTGGTACGCCCTTCGTGGCGGCCGCGATGGGCGTGGCCATGCACCACCATCGAGACAGGGAAGCGCGTGATCGGTTCCTCGAGTCGGCTCGATCCCACGAAGGAAAAGATTTCTGGCGGCTCCCCTTCGACGGTCTGACGAACAGGCGAGTAGTGCAGCAGCACGATCTGCTGCGACGAGCGCAGCCGGGCGAGCGATGCCTCCAGCTTGAGCGCTTCGTTCACGGCTTCGTGTACGAACTGCTTAATCGTTGGCTCACCCCAGGGACCGAGCGCCGCGGTTCCGAATCCGCCGCAAAAGCCTTTGACACCCGCGATGCCGATCCCGTGGATTTCGCACGCCTCGCCATCGAGCACCGTGAGTCCCACGTCGGCGAGAATGTGCGCGACTTCCTCCTGCCGTCCGGATTCGAAATCGTGGTTCCCGAAGACAGCCACTGCCGGGACGCGCAGCGCCGCCAACTCACGCGCGAGAACCCGCGCTTCTTCGGGCAAGCCAGTGTCGGTGAGGTCGCCTGCGATCAACAGCATGTCCGCCGACTCGGAGACCTGCGAAAAGAGTGGCTGGAACTTGCCGACCGAATTGCGCGTGCAATGGAGATCGCCGAGCGCCGCAATGCGCACGGGTTTGCGCTGTGTTGTCATTGCCGGCGAGTCGCCATGCGGCTGAGCATTGCGCGGCATAGTGAGCCTGTAGGCCTGCAAGGAGGGTGCCTGCTCACGAGACGCACCGACCAAGGCTGTGGTGGCGCGAACCGCGGACGCTCGCTCAACCGTTCTCCGTCAGCTGTTTGACGAGGTGCTCCAGGACCGGCGCCTGGGTCGCGAGGATCTTTCGGGATGCCGTTGCGAGGTCGAACCACTCGGCTCGATCCACTTCCGGGAAGGACCGGCGCGATCCGGACTTCGGTGGCCATTCCATCTCGAACAGGTTGCTTCGAAGTGAGGATGGATCGAACTCGCTCTCCACGGCCCAGACGTGAACGATCTTGCCGCCGCTCTGATGCAGGGGCGTGAGCGCGATGAACGGGCCGGACGGACGCGCGCCCGTTTCTTCCTCGACCTCGCGTCGTGCCGCCGCCAGTGCGTCTTCGTGCTGGTCGATCTCACCCTTCGGCACGGACCAGGCGCCATCATCTTTGCGCGCCCAGAAGGGGCCTCCGGGATGGACCAGCAGCACTTCGAGTGCGCCCGCCCGTCGCCTGAACAAGAGAAGACCGGCGCTCTGCTTGCGCGGCATCAGGTCCGGCGGCGCCACCGCCACAGAGCGATCAGGCCGGCAACACCGGACAGGGCGGCAAGCACCAGGACGGTGCGAGCGGCCAGCGCCTGATCGGGCGGTTGATGGGCCCCGGTCCACATCCATCCCATGGCGGACAGCCCGATGAGCACGAGGATGAAGAGAGAGACAACGAGGCGAATGGCGGTCACGGCTGTCGATTCTTGCCGTCTACGGGGCGGCTCACCATAGTGTTTTTCTAGGATTAGCAGCCTACGAGCAAGGCCTCTATACTTCAGGCATGAGCGTAGCCCATGCCGCCACCGACCGGTCCGACGCGTCCCTGATCGAGCGCCTCAACGGGTCCCAGCACGAGTTTGCCCTGCGCCTGTTCATGGTGATCGTGCTTGCCCATTGGGGAGAGCATCTGCTCCAGGGTTTCCAGATATATGCCCTCGGTTGGCCAGTGCCGGAAGCGCGCGGCCTGGTCGGCTATTTCTTCCCGTGGGTGATCCAGTCGGAGACGCTGCATTACGCCTATGCGCTGGTGATGCTGGCTGGTCTCTGGGTGCTGCGCAGCGGGTTTACCGGCGTCCTCGATCGACGTTTCTGGACAATCGCCCTCGCCATCCAGTTCTTTCATCACATCGAGCACCTTCTGCTGATCGTCCAGCAGACCTCCGGCTACTACCTGGCCGGCAGACCCGTGCCAACGAGCATTGCGCAGTTGTGGATTCCGCGCGTCGAACTGCACCTGTTCTACAACACGATCGTCTTCATCCCGATGGTCGTTGCGATGTACTACCACATGTTTCCGACCAGGCCTGACGCCTCCGCGCAGAAGTGCACGTGCAACTGGGAGCATGGAGTGACCGCGTCCGTGTGACCGTTTCGACTTCGTCCGACGTTCTGCGATGGCCCGCCGTCGGACGATTCCTGCGGTGGAGCCATGCGCGAACGTCACTGCAGCTGATTCTGCTCGTCGTCGCTGCCGTGCTCGTGCTGCACGGCCTGTTCGGTCCTCAGGTCGCCCCGGCAAATCTGGCAACGGTCGTTTCGTGGGTGCAGTACCGCGGGTGGCTCATCATCGCGGTGCTCGCGGCCGGGAATTTCTTCTGCACCGGATGCCCCTTCGTGCTCGTCCGCGACGCGGGCCGCCAGATGCGGACGCCACTGCGGAAGTGGCCGCGCTGGCTGCGCGTGAAGTGGATCGGCATCGCGCTCTTCGTTGCCGTCCTCTTCGCCTACGAGCTCTACGATCTCTGGGCGCTGCCGCGCGCCACCGCCTGGCTCGTGCTCGGATACTTCATCGCGGCGCTCGCCGTCGATCTGCTGTTCACCGGCGCAACGTTCTGCAAGTACATCTGCCCGATCGGCCAGTTCAGTTTCGTCGCGGCGACGGTCTCGCCACTCGAACTGCGAGTCAGGCAGCCGGAGACGTGCCGGACCTGTCACACCGTCGACTGCATCCGGGGACGCCGGGCCGAATCGGACCCTGCCGTCGTGACGCGGCGTGGCTGCGAGCTGGCGCTTTTCCTTCCTGCAAAAGTCGGCAACATGGATTGCACGTTCTGCCTGGACTGCGTGCAGGCCTGTCCGCACGACAACATAGCCGTCGCGACCCGCGTGCCAGCACTCGAGCTGGTCGATTCACGCCGAAGGTCCGGCATCGGCTGGTTGACGCGGCGGCGTGACATCGCGGTCCTTTCAGTGATCTTCGTGTTTGGCGGTCTGATCAACGCGCTTGGAATGACGGGTCCGGCTCGAACGATGGAGCAGTCGCTCGCCGCGATGCTCGACGCCCGTAGCGAGGGACCTGTGCTCGCCGCACTGTTCCTGATCGTGCTCGTGCTGGTGCCACTCGTGCTGCTGGCGACCGCGGCCGCTCTCACACGGTGGTTTACTCGCACATCGCGCCCATCCATGGTCAGCATTGCGGCTACGTATTCGTACGGATTGATTCCGCTTGGCGTTGGGGTCTGGCTCGCTCACTACGGGTTCCATTTGCTCACGGGCGTCCTGACGGTGATCCCGGTCACGCAGGCGGCGGTTCTCGAGGTGGCGGGCTGGGCCGCGCTCGGCGCGCCGATGTGGCAGTTGACCGGGATGAGACCGGGAGTTGTGTTCCCGCTCGAGGTCGGCGTGATTCTGATCGGCGCATCCGGATCGCTCGCACTCGGATATCTCATCTCCGAGCGTGACTACCCGGAGCGACCGGTTGCTGCGGCGATACCCTGGGCGCTCGTGACCGTCGCCGTTGCAACCGCCGCGCTGTGGATCACCGCGCAACCGATGGACATGCGCGCCATCGCGTTCCCCGGATGATGGCCGACACGCGCGCGACCACCTGCGTGCTGATGTGCCTGCTGTTCGTGTGCGCACATGCCGCTCGCGCCCACGATGGTCCGCCGTATCCCATCGTCTCGAACCAGTTGCTTGGTCCGTATCGGATCTCCGTGTGGACCGATCCCGATACCACCGACGATGGCACGCCTGGCGGGCAGTTCTGGGTGATGATCGACGCAGCGAGTGCCGGCGCATCGCTGGCGCCCGATGTCCGCGCACAGGTGACCGTTCGGCCCCTCGATCGGGCAGGGTCCCCCGTTTCGGGGAAAGCCACACCGGTCAACGACGATCCCGCGCGTCAGTTCGTCGCATTGACGATGGACCACGAGGGACGTTTCGCGGTCCGCGTGGAGGTCGAGGGCACAACCGGGCGCGCGAGCGCGGACGCCGAGATTCTTGCGACCTACGATTCGCGTCCCTCGCGAGTGGTTCTCGCCGTGTACCTGGTTCCGTTCGTTCTCGTCGGCTTCCTGTGGACGACGCTGCTGATTCGGCGCCGTCGCGCGCACGCACGCCGCAACAGCTAACGGAGCTTCGCCAGAATCGATTTCTGATTGGCCAGGATCCGATCCAGTTTCGCCTGGTTGGAAACGATCTTGTCCAACTTCGCCTGATTGCGCTCGATGCGCTGCTGGTTGGCGAGGATCTTCTTCTGGTTCGCGATGATCTGCCTCTGCATCGCCAGGGTTGCGTCGCTCGGCATCGGTCTGTGCCTTTCGTGCAAGGGTGCGGGAATCACAGTGGTGGTGCTCGATGAGATGTGAGACTGTAACAGAGTTTCTGAACGATCGCGCGTTCTCTGCCTGTTCTTCGTTCGTTAGACTCTCTGAGGATTCTCCATGAACGAGTACATCGAGATTCGATTCCAGCGAAAGGGCAAGCCCTTCCCGTTGAAGCGGCAGCTGACAGGTGGAGTGGAGTTCGACGAGCCCGATCCGCTCGAACGTACCGTTGGAATCACATTCGACGCCGCCAGCCCTGCGACGCGCGAACGGATGAATAGCATCCGCAGGGTGCAGGGGTGGGATCCCGGGCAGTTCAAGCTGGATGTCGCGGTCGAAGACGGTGCGCTCGTGCTGCGCGGCGTCAACCGGCATGCACTGCCGGAGGGACTCTACAAGATAAAGGTAGAAATCGAAGAGACCAGGACGTCACGGAAGTTCACGGTCGCCGACGTGCCGCACGATGGCCATGCCGTCGTCGCTATCGAGGTCGAGCTCGATGAGCGCGACGTGGACGTGGACCTCGTCGACTGCGACTCCGGCATACGAGGGGTGCTCGAACGGTCCGTCATCGACGAGATGGCAGCGGCGGCCTGGCTCGAGGATGGCAATCGCCGCCCGACGAGGCAGGCATGCCTGCTCAACCTGCTCGCCAGTCTGCGCACGCGCCCGACGCTGCGAGAGCCGCTCGTCACGCTGGTGCACGACGTCTACTACGTCGGCAACGATCGCATCTACGCGAAGGTCGATCGATCGCTTGTCGATCTGCTCCAGGCCCTGTCGAACGATCCGACCCGGCCTTTCTATTCCGAGGGCACGCCGCGCGCACAGGTCCACGGGCGCCTGCTCAGCGAACTGCCCGAGCCGCCGGACGTGAAGGCACGGTTCACGACGCTGGCGAGTTTTCGCGGAGAAGGCAAGCCGTCGATGCAGGCCGTCGTGGCGATTCCACCGCCTGACCTCCCGCACACCTATGCCGAGTTCGACCTCGATCTGGGGAACCCGTTGCAGGATGTCCTCGGATTCTTCGTCCACATGGGCGAATTGCTCGATGGCAAGCCGACCAACCACCTCGACCTGCGCAAGGTGCTGGCAAAGGCGAGGGCGTCGGAATTCCTCTACTACACGGTCGTGGCTGGTTAGCGCGATCGCGCAGCTACTCGTGGCGCAGTGCATGCATCGGATGGATCCGCGATGCGCGCAGCGCCGGCAGGAACGAGGCCACGAGTGCGGCCGTCAGCAGCGCCAGCACGCCTGCCGCGAACACCGACCACTCCGCGGCCTTGACGCCGAACAGCTGCGTCTCGACGTAGCTCCCTGCGAGATATGCCGCCGCGGCTCCTGCGACGACGCCGGCCAGGATCATCATCAGCATCTCGCGTACGACCAACTGGATGACGCCGGCTCGCCCGGCGCCCAGAGCGACGCGAATGCCGATCTCGCGCGTGCGGCGCGCCACGACGAACGCGAGGACGCCGTGCAGGCCGACGACCGCCAGGATCGTCGCGAGCACCGCGAATCCTCCAGAGAGGAACGACAGCATCCGTTCGTTGGCCAGGCGTCTGTTGACCTGCTCATCCAGCATTCGCATTTCAGAGATCACCAGATCCGCGTCGACGCGGCCAACCTGCTGGCGAAGCAGCGGCATCATGGCGCGTGGGTCGCCCTGAATGCGCGCGTAGACGTTCAGTAAGTTGACGCGATCGATTGCCGAATCCATATTCACGAACGTCTGCATCGGGACAGTGCCACGCACGTCGTGGTAGTGAGCGTCCCCGAAGACGCCGATGATCTCGGTGTCCATCGGTACGTTGCGCCCTTGCCCGAGCCGTTGGCCGACGGCTCGAGTTGCGCTGAAATGCTCGGTGGCCAGCGCCTGGTTGACGAGAGCCAGTTGCCGGGAACCACCCCAATCGTTCCAGGTGAAGTCGCGACCCATCGTGACCGGGATGCCCAGCGCCTCGAAGTAGCCCGGGGTGACGGCATTGAAGAAGCTCCATGGGACGTTTCCGTCGGCGCGCGGCGCACCCTCGATGCTGATCTGGCTGTCCCACCGGCCGCCGGTGAGCAAACGTGATGTGTTCGCGCCGACCGCGCGGACGCCGGGCACTGTCGCGAGGCTTTCCATCAGCGTGCGATACAGCTGCAGTTTTCGAGCGGGCTCGTATCGCGTCGCCGGACTCACGGCGAACATGACGACATTTTCGGTGGTGAAGCCGAGGTCGACCTTTCGCAGGTTGTCGAGCGTGCGTACGAACAGGCCGGCACCGATCAGCAGGACGAGTGAAGTCGAGACCTGCAGCGCCACGAACGCTTTCCTCATTCGCACGTGCTCGCGGTTTCCAGTCACCGACCCGGCCCCATCCTTGAGCACGGTGGACGCCGGGATGTTCGAGCCTCTGAACGCGGGCAGCAGGCCGAAGACCAACGCGGTGATCGCGGTGACGGCGGTCGTGAACAGCAGAATGCGCGCATCAGGCGTCGTCGACAGCGAGAGCACGTCCTCGTTGTACGGCAGGAAGCGCACGAGGCCACGCGTCAACCATACGCTGAGGAACAGCCCGGCCACGCCGCCCGCGAGCGCGAGCATGGAGCTCTCGACCAGGAGCTGTCGCACGACTTGAGCGCGGCTCGCGCCCATGGCGCCACGAATTGCGATCTCACGCTGACGCGCAGTGGCGCGTGCGAGCAACAGGCCGGCGACGTTCGCGCACGCAATGAGCAGCACGAGGCCGACGAACGACTGCAGCACAATCAGCGGCTGCTCGAAGGTTCGACGAATCGCCGACATCCCGCGGCTGGCCGGGATGAGCGACATCGTTTGGCGAAGAAAGCGATCCTTGGTGTCGGGGAACTTCGCGAAGAACTCGCCCCCCAGTTCCTGTTGCTTCTGTCGATCATGAACGAGACGCATCTCGGCCTGCGCTTGCTCGAGCGTCAGGCCGGGTCTCAAGCGGGCGAACAGATAGAACCAGGACGATCGCTCGTTCTCGATCGTCTGGCGCCAATTCGGGATCAGGGCGGCCCTGGCGTTGACCGGAGCCCACAACTGAGTCAGCAACCCGGGGTTTGTACCCTCGAAGTCTGGTGCCGCCACTCCGACTACGGTGAAGGGTATGCCGTCCAGGCGAATCGTCGAGCCCAGCACGTCCTGCCGCCCTTCGTAGCGAGCCTGCCAGAAGTCGTACTGCAACACGACCACGTGGGCGCCGTCGCCAGGGCGATCGTCTTCGGTCGAGAGTACACGTCCGATGTGCGGCGTGACGCCCAGCACACTGAAAAAGTTGCCGGCGACCCATGTCGACTCGACGCTCTGGCCTCGGTCGCCGCTCACCAGGCTGACCGTGCCGGTCATGAAGCCGGTGACGCCTGAGAACACGGTGTTCTGGTCACGAAACGCGTTGTAGAGGGGATACGAGAAGGTGTGGACGCCATCGCCGTTTTGGTTCCCGAAGCGTCCGCCTTCCATGCGGAACTGGACCAGTTCACGAGGATTCTCGACCGGAAGGAGCCGCAGGAGAACCTGGTCGAACAGCGTAAAGATTGAGGTATTCGCCGCGATTCCCAAGGCGAGCGACAGGACCGCGGCCGCCGTGAAGCCGGGGTTCGCGCGCACCTGCCGGATGCCGTAACGGACGTCCTGTCGGAACCCTTCAGCCAGTCGCGTGAGTGCCATGCGTGTTCGACGGTCCGGACGTTATTTCCGTTGTCTCACGCTTTGCGCGTGCGCCTGCGCTATGATCGCCGCCCTGAGCCGGCAAGGCTCATGTGGCTCTCCTCATGAACATCAAGACGCGGAACGTGGTGGAGTGTGAGAAGTCGGAGCGTAAGCGATGAAGAACAAGGACAAAGAAGGCGCCTCGAAGAGAGCAAAGGATCAGCTGCAGGTCGCCGAGCGCGCTCACAAGGAAGCGAGCCGAAAAGCCGATGCGGCGGAAGCCGTAACCAAGCAAGCCAAGTCGGCGCTGAAGAAGGCGAAGCAGGAGTTCAAGACGGCCAGCAAAGCGTCGCGTGCGGCACGTGAGGCAGCAGACGAGGCCCGCGGCGCATACGCCAAGGCGTCAAAGCGCGTATTGAAAGCGGACGCGAAGCTCGATAAGGCACGGAAGAGGGCGGCGGCGTCGAAGCCCAGGCCGTCGACGAATGAGACCCCCGTTGCCGCAAAGGCCGAGGCCAAACCGGCGGCTCCTCGCAAGGCGAAGTCGCGCCCGAAGACCAAAGCGTCAAAGCCACGTCCGAAGGAAACACCACGCCCGACCGAGGAGCAAACGCCTGCTGCCGAAGACAGCTTCGTGCTGGGTGAATCCGGGATTCAATAGAGCCGATCTACTGCACGACGAAGCGCTCCTCGTGGAGGAGCGCTCCCTCTGCATCGCGCAGCTCGATCGTCCACGTGCCAGCGCGTTCGGCCGGCACCGTGTTGCGGCTATAGGTGCGGAAACCGGCGCCTGAATTGGCGCCAATGCGAAGGTTGACGCTCTGCAGCAGGCCACCATTCACATACCACCGATGCTGCACGGTGGTGTCGCTGCTCGCTTTCACGCGCGTATAGAAGAAGAGGCGGCCACCCGGCGTCGCCGGGTTCGTCACCGGTGTGCACTGCCAGTCAGACAACGACAACGGTCGACAGAGCTTTGCCTCAACCAGTGAGACGGTTGCGGTCGAGGCCGGACGGCGGTCCGGAGCGTCGGTGGGTGACGCTGTTTCGATGGCAGGCCTTGGTGCCGGGCGCGACGCTGCGAGTACGTCGTTCGCAGGCCCGGGCTTTGCGGGCGGCGGAGCAGTCCCAGCGGCAGCAGTCTCGGTGGCTGGAGCAGGCGTGGCCGTCCCGGCAGGCGGCGTCGTGTTCTCGTTGTCACCGGTGCGTGACGATGATGTAAACCACCAGAAGATCGCCAGGATCACCAGCACGGTCGCGATGCTGAGCCAGAGCAGCGAGCCGCGGCGCCCGGTCGCGGAAGATTGCGCCCGAACCGCTGAACGGGCGACGGCGGGAGGAGCAGGCGATGTCTCCGGCGTGACGGCCCGAGCGACCGGTGACGGTCCACCTGCGGCCGGCGTTGACACTGCTGCAGCAACAGGTTTTGACGGCCTTTCCCCCGCAGTTTTCGATGGCTTCGCCGTAACCGGTTTCGACCCCTTCGCTGCGACAGGTTTCGACGATGAGGTTGGCGTCGCCGCAGGTTTCACCGGGGGCGCCGGCGCAGGAGCCGGCGCGGGTGTCTCGACAGGTTTCGAGGCGGTTGGTGCGACAGGCGATGGCGGCGTCACTGCGGGCGGCGACGGTGGCGTCACTGCGACAGCCGCTGGCGGCGTCACGGCGACGGCCGCTGGTGGCGCGACCGTCACCGGCGCGGACGGTGTCGGCGGCGGTGCGATCTCGAATGGCTTGCCGGCAGCCGCGCAGAAGTCCCTGAGGTTCTGCCCGCTGGTCATCACGAGCGGATCGTCGGGGGCGAGGACCGCCGAGGCGATCGCATATGCTCGCCGGTACGACGCTTCTGCGTCGGCCGGCTTCCCGAGCCGCTCCAGGACGATCCCGAGGTTGTTGAGCGTGTTGGCCAGTTCGGGATGGGAGGGGCCGAACTGCGCCTCCTGGATCACGGCGGCCTGGCGCAGGTGGTGCTCCGCTGAGGCAAAATCCTGGACGGACGCCGCCCGCTCAGCGGAATCTAGAATTGCGCGA
>JAICEG010000135.1 GCA_025924295.1 Vicinamibacteria bacterium | reverse complement strand
GCGAACATCGGCGAGGTCATCGCCTGGCGGAACATGGTGTGGAGCCTGTCGGACGCAATGGCGATGAACGCCACGCCGTGGACCGCGGGCGCGGTGCTGCCGGGCCTCGATGCCGCGCTCGCCTACCAGGTGCTCGCACCCGAAGCATACGTGCAGATCAAGAACCTGATCGAAAAGACCGTGGCGAGCGGCCTGATCTACCTGAATTCACACGCCGACGACTTCAAGACGCCGGAGCTGCGCGGCTACCTCGATCGCTACCTGCGCGGCTCGGCGGGTGTCGACGCCGTTCAGCGTGTGAAGCTGATGAAGCTGCTGTGGGACGCCGTCGGTTCCGAATTCGGTGGCCGTCACGAGTTGTATGAGATCAACTACAGCGGCAGTCACGAGGAGATCCGCCGGTACGCGCTCTTTGCCGCGCTCGGCACCGGAAACTACGACCGGATGAAGGCGTTCGCGGATCGCTGCATGTCCGAATACGACCTGGACGGCTGGCGGGTTGATGACCTTCGAGCGACTACTTCATGACCGGCTCGAACTTCTGGATCCGCTTCGCGTGTTCGACCTCGCCCGTGTAAAGGTTCCCGGTCGAGTCAATCGCGATCGCGTTGATCCAGTGGAGCTGTCCGGCGTAGCGCCCGTTGCCGCCAAACGACCCAAGGGTCTTGCCGCTCTGGCGATCGAGGATCCATACCCGGTTGTTGGTGCCGTCGGCCACGTATAAGTACTTCTGCGGCTCGTCGCGCGAGATCGCCAGCTTGTAGGTCGTTCCGCACGGCGGCAGCTTCGGGTTGTTCAGGCCGCCGCATCCTTCCCCGCGGGCCGGCGTGTTGGCGGCCACCTCGAAGTCCTGCAGCCACTTGCCGTCAGTGGTGAACACCTGGATTCGGTTCTGGCCGCGCTCGCCGATGTAGACACGCCTGTCGCGTGAGATCTCCAGGAAGTGAAGATCCGGCACGAAGTTTTTCTCCGGTGGCGGCGGAGCACCGCTCCACTTGTATGGCGGGATGGGATCGTTCGAAACTTCGCTGAGCGGCATGCCGTGGCCACCCCAACCCCGCTTGAACGCGCCGGTGTCCATGTCGTACACGAGCACACGCTTCCAATTGATGATGTAGATCTCGCGCGCGACCTCGTCGAGCTGGAAGCGGCCCTTCGAGACGAGGACGTCGGTCTGCTGGTTGTTCTCGGGCAGCTGCGCACCTGGCGGAGGACGGTGGCCGAAGTCCCAGACGAACTTCCCGTCACGCGTGAACTTGAGGATGCTGTCCTGCGGCGCGGTGCCTCCCACCCAGACGAACCCCTGACGATCGGCGATGACAGTTTGCAGTGCCGTCGGCCAGAGCGGGTGGTATCCGGGGCCACCCCACGCGCGAACTACTTTGCCATCCTGATCGAGCTCGACGACCTCAGGACCGCGCACGCAGCAGTCGATCCGGGGTGGCGTGCCATCACCGCCGATTTCATCGCCTTCGGCAGCGGCGGCGCGATTCAGGAACCAGATGTGATCTTCGTGGTCGACGTGGATGCCAGTGACCTGCTGCATGCTCCACCTGTTGGGGAGCGGCTTCGGCCAGAACGGATCCACCTTGAAGACAGGTGCTCCGTTCTCGTCGAGTAACTGAGGGCGGGATTGACGTGCGTCGACGGTGAACGAAGACGCCCAGGCCAGGGCGCACGCTCCCACGAGGACGAACGACCACCACTTCTTCATAACTGCTCCCAGTCAGATCATCGCGGTGCTACGCAGCTGAAGTTCGCAGCCTCGTCGATGCTGCCCTGCCCCTTGTAACGGGCAACCTGCGGATACGGGCAGAGCGGACGCGTGCGCACGACCTTTCCATCGGTCACCTTCGAGGCCAGCAGTGAGTCCGGAGCTTTTCCCTTCTCGACCCAGTCGATGACGGCGGTCACCGCGTCGTTGCGATCGGGTCCGACTCCACCGGCGCAGTGGGCGACGCCCGGCATCATGAACAGCCGAACGAAGTCACCCGCGTTGTCGTTCTTTGCGGCAACGGCTTCGTAGTAGCTGACGCCCATCAGCGGCTGCAGAATCTGGTCGGCCCATCCGTAGGTCATGATCAGCTTGCCGCCGCTCTTGCGGAACCGCGATAGATCGGTGTCTTTCGCGTCGGCGAGCTTGCTCCAGCGTGCGACGAGCGCCGGGTCCTTGTCGTAGTTGAACGTCATGGCGTCGTACCCGGGCTGTGGAGGATCGAGGATCAGGTAGCGCATCACGCCCTCGGCAAGATTGAAATCGGCGGGCTTGGCCTCCGGCTTTGCCGAAACGATCGCGTTCAGCCACCCGCTGGCGGTCGTGCCGTTGGGCGCGGTGTTCACCGCTTCGCTGCCGACCATGAACCCGGGAAACAATGGCTTCCCGTTGCTGACAGGACCGCCGTAGATCTTTCTCACCGCCATCGCCTGTGCGCTCGTGAGACAGTCCGGCGTATCAGTTCCTTCACGACACGCGGGCGCGTCGCGCACCGGATCGAACGAGCACTTGCGCGGATCGTCGATCAGCCCGTCCTTCAGCCCATCGACCCCGTCGCACTTGTTCATCACCGCCTGCGCCAGGACGGGCAACTTGGCCGGCGGCACCGGCGCCTCAGTCAACGCCTTCTGGTTCCACATCGCGCCCATCGTGAAGCCGGTCTGGTCGACCCAGGGGGCATTGGCGACGATGCCATCGAAGTCGTCGGGATAACGCTGCGCCTCGAGCAATCCCTGGCGACCACCATTCGAGCAGGAGCTCCAGTAGGAGAACGTCACTGGCTGCCCGTAGTACTGGTTGGCGATCTTTTTCGCCGTGTCGGCGGTCACGTGCACCGCCCGGTAGGCATAGTCGATCGCCTTCTGCGGATTGCTCAGGATGAACGACCCGCTTGGCTCCTTGCGCGCGTCATGGCCGGTATTGGTCCGGGCCATGACGAAACCGTTGATGAGGGCGCTGGTTCGATCGGCGTTCATGGGCTGGTCGACCGGGTCGCCCGCGAGCCCGCCGTTCCCCGTCATGTAGAAACGACGGTTCCACCGCTCCGGCAGGTTCACTTCGAACGCCACTTCGGGAGCGATGATTCCGGTGACACGACAGTGCTGTGGGGTATCGGCGGTCGCCGCCACGACCCGGGCCTGAATCGACGTGATGTCCTCGCCCTTGAACGTCGAGAGGGTTTCGCACGCCCTCTGCGGAGCGGACTGGGCGCTGGCATACCCGGCCAGGGAGGTCTTGGCATTCGCGAACGGCTGCGCGTCCGCGGCAGCGGTCACGCACAGGATGAACAGGGCAGCAACCAGCACACGCATACAGATTCTCCGGGTTAGCGTCATCTCACCGTGAGCCTCGCAGCCGGTCGGTCACGGCGGCGGCATCATCTTATGCCCACGGACCCTGCCCTCGTGCGGCGATTCGCGACTCGAGCTGAAAAACGGTTGGGCTGGTGAACCATCACCGGCTCTGGACCGTCAAAGACGGCGGGCGGGTTACCACATGATGGGTAGCGTGAAACGCTTGACGGCGGAAATGCCGTGTGTTGTTCTTATTGAGAAACAAATTTCGGATGGCGAACGATCGCACCGCCGGAAAAACCGCGGCGCGTCCCGGCCCATTCGAATCCACCGTATGCGCGACTCGCAACGAGCGGCCACCCTGGGACTGCGGGTGTATCAGAACGTGCGCCGGCAGATCCTCAGCGGCGCGCTGCAGCCCGGGCAGCCGATGTCCCGCCGCCGGATCGCATCGGAGATGAGCACCAGCCTGCTGCCGGCGGCGCAGGCGCTCCAGCGTCTCGAGTTCGAGGGGCTGCTCGAGAGCCGGCCGCGCGCCGGGACGCGCGTACGAACACCGTCATGTGAGGATGTCGCCGGCCATTTCGTCGTCCGCGAGGCGCTCGAGATGCAGGCCGCCACGCGCGCGGCGGCCATGGCCACCCCGCACGAACTCCAGCACCTCGAGTCGCTCGCGCAGGAACTGGACGAACGGGGCGAGCGGCTGGACCTCAAGCAGTACTCGGCGCTGCACCGGAAGTTCCATCGCCAGATCGCCGCGTACAGTCGATGCGAGCCGCTCTGCGACGCCGTCGATCAGTGCCACGCCTTTGCCGCGCTGTGGCTCTCGCACATCGCGCGGCCATCGGGCGACCACGCCACCCACCAGGAGCTGGTGCGGGCCATCGCCTCCAGAGATCCCGTGAAGGCTGCCGAGGCCGTGGCGCTCCACCTCTCTGCCGGCAGCGCCCGCGCCATGGCGGCGCTCGCCTCGTTCCCGAAAACGGCGGCACGAGCGAGATCCTTCCGCGGCCGCCGGCGACGATCGTCCACCGACTCCAGCAGTCGTCGAGATTCGTAATGCTCCGCGTGCTGCTGGTCGAGCGCTCCGCGCTGTTGCGGAGCGCGTTGCGGCGTCTTCTCCACGAGGATGCCGACATCGCTGTCGTGGCGGAAGCCCCCAATGCGGGCGACGCAGCCGTCGCGCTGTCTCGCCAGGAGGTCGATGTCGTCGTGATGTGCGCGACCGCCGATCGAGAAGGCATGCGCACCTCGGAAATCGCCGCCCTCCGACTGGCGGCAGGGGTTGGCATCGTCTGCCTCCGCCACTGGACGAACTCGCGCGACGTGGACAGCTCGCTCACCGCGGGAGCGCTCGGATGCGTCGAGCTCGATGACGCGTCGGAGACGGACCTGGCCGAAGCCGTCCGCTTCGCTCATCGCAGCGACCGCTACCTGAGTCCCGGTCTGTCGAGTGGAATCACGGTCAAGGAATCCGCCTGGGAAGCCGGCTACGATCGCCTGACCGCACGTGAAAAAGAAGTGCTGCTGCGCGTCGCGCAGAGCAAGTCGAATCGCGAGATCGCCCGCGAGCTCAACCTGAGCATGAACACGGTTGCGGTACACCGCAACAGGATGATGAAGAAGATTGGCGTGCGGAAGGCCACCGCGCTCGCCGTGTTCGCCGCCGAGCGCGGTCTGTTGATCAGGAAGTAGTCTATTTGGCGCGTCCGCGATACCCCTGCGCGATCATCGGGATCGACCAGACCTGCGCGGCGTTGGCAACCTCGGTCCCGTCGTTGTCCGTTGCGCCGCGGGCCAGGATGAAGAACGTCTTCTTGTCCGGACCACCGAAGGCCCCGGTGATGATGCCGCGCGGTGTCGGGATAGTACCGAGGTTCTTGCCTTCAGGGCTCAACACGACCACGCCAAGGTTGGTGGTGACGTACACGCGTCCCATCGAATCAATCGAGAGGCCGTCACCATTGCCTTCGTATTTCCCGAATGCGCGCTGGTTGGTCAGCGCGCCGTCGGCCTGCACATCGAACACCGCGAGCTCGGGCCCATCGGTGACGTAGAGCGTTTTCTCATCCGCGCTCAGCACGATCCCGTTGGGTGTGACGTCCTGCCCGTACTTCGTGACCACTCCCTTCGGGTCGGCATAGTACACACCGCCCATCGTGAAGTAGGCGCCGCCCCTGCTGTCGGCGGTCAGATCGTTGATGACTCCGCCGATACAATCGAGCGGCTCACCCTGATAGCTGTTGGCCAGCACTCGACGCTGCGGCGCCAGCTGCGTCACCGTCGCGCGCAGGCCCCGCTGCACGATGAAGGTCGCGCCCTTCTTGTTGATCGACAGCGCACCGCCGGTGTGCGTATCGGTGTACGCAGTCGTTGGCCGGCCATTCCTGTCGAGCCTGATCACCCTGCTGTTGTCGTTCTGCGCAAGGAGAAGCCCGCCGTCATCGGTTCCGACGATGCCGTCGCCGTTGTTGCCCGCTTCCTGCCAGAGGAACTGCCACGTCTGCCCGGCCGCAATGACACCCGGGATCTCGGTCACCTTGTACTCACGGATGCCCTGCGCAGGCGCTGCACCGCGACCGCCGCCACGGCCGCCTGCACCGCGGCCTCGTCCCGCCGGCGGCGCCGTTTTGCACGTCTTGATCAGCGCCTCATAGCCGGGGTCGGCAGGCGCCTGGACGGAAGCCGGCGGAGCGGCAGTTGCCCCGACAGGCAGACGCGGCGGCTGCCCTTGCGCCAACGCAACCACCGGATACAGGGCTGCCACAACACTCGCGACGATGACTCGTGAACTCATCGAACGACGCCTCCATCGGCGGAAGCATATCGCAGCTTCGCGCTCCCATCTTCGGGACGCTCACTTGACGGTGACGATCTCGACCTCGCCTTCGCGACGCAGGACGGTGACACCCACGTCGTGGGTATGGCGTTCGAGACGAATGTCGATACGTGCGTCGCCAATGGCGAGATCGGTCAGGCGGATCCAGTCGAGCGTCTCCGGCAGTCGTCCGCGACTGACGGTAATACGTTGCCGCGGCGCATCGATCTCGACACCCAGGGTGGCGGCGAGCAGCAGGAACACCGCCCCCGCCGCCCACGCCTGTGGCGCGCATGCCACGGGATAGAGCGTTGGGTATTCGCGACCACGTCTCGGGAAGCCACAGATCAACTCGGGCAGGCGATGGAGGTCGACCGCCTCGCTCAGATCGGCCATTGCCGTCAGAATCCGTCGTGCAGCTCCGGTGAAGCCATAGCGCGCCATTCCCGCGGCAATGATGGCGTTGTCATGCGGCCAGATCGATCCGTTGTGATAAGACTGCGGGTTGAACCGGCGTTCCGTCGCCGCCACCGTGCGTACACCCCAGCCTGCAAACGAGGCATCTTCCATCAACGTGGCACACACGCGCTCGGCCCGCTCCGGGGAAGCGATCCCGGCAAAGAGACAGTGCCCCGGGTTGGATGTACGGACACGGCAGGGCCGCTTGTTCCCGTCGAGCGCCAGCGCATAGGTCCCAAGGTCGTCACACCAGAACGCGCGCTCGAACTGCACTCGAACGCGCTCGGCGCGTGCCAGCCACTCGTCTGCCAGGTGCCGATCGCCGCGAAGCTGCGCGAGCTGCGCGGCGCCCCTCCACGCGGCGTAGGCATAGCCTTGTACTTCACAGAGAGCAATGGGCGGCTCGGCCAACGAGCCATCGGCGTGAAAGACCGAGTCGTGGGAATCCTTCCACCCCTGTTGCACCAGGCCGGTCTCCGACTGCCGCGCGTATTCGAGGAAGCCATCGCCATCGACATCGCCGCTCGTCTCCATCCACTCGAGCGCGCGCACGAGATTGGGCCAGAGCTGATCGATGAACGCCAGGTCGCCCGTGCGACGGTAGTACGCGTCGGCGAGCATCACGAACAGCGGTGTCACATCGACGCTGCCGTAGTAACGCCCAAACGGCACCTCGCCGAGATCCGCCATCTCCCCGCCGCGCATCTCGTGCAGGATCTTTCCCGCGCTCGCGTCGCGCGCATCGTCAGAGGACGTCGCCTGGGTCTTGCCCAGGAACGACAGCACGCCGCGCGCGACATCCGGATTCAACCAGAGCATCTCGAACGCCGTGATCACGCCGTCACGGCCAAACGGAGTGCTGAACCACGGAATGCCCGCGTATGGATACCTGCCGTACGGGGTGTCCGTCATCATGATCTGAAGGTCGGACGACGATCGTTCGAGCCAGCGGTTGAAGATCGAGCTCGAGCTTGCCAGATCGCAACAGAATGCGTGCCGCGCCTGGCCACGAGAGGCCTTCTTCACCGCTGACACGTTGTCGAACGACAGTTCGAACACCGACGCTCCCACCAGCCCGTCCGCTTCGTACGACACGCAGACATCGACAGCCGCGGTCGCCATCGGCTCGAGCGCGAGCGTCCACATCACGCGATTCTGGCCACCACGATCGGGCCGGCGGTTCCACTGCAGCAGTGCGCGGCGCTCGCGATCGTCCAGACCGCGATAACGCATCACGTACCCCTTCCCGGCTGCGTCGGGAAGCCGCTCGCCGCGGCGCACTCGTCGCGTGCCGCGCACTTCGAAGACGTCGGCGAAGTCGGCGTCGAAGTACAACGACAGTGGTACCTCGAGGTGATCGAGGCGGTAGTTGGTGACCTGGATCCGCTCGACGAAGCACGCGTTCCAGAGCATTCGGGTCCGGCAGATGTTGATCTCGCCGCGAGCGATGGCGACGACGCCATCACGCCGAAGGTCGGGATTGGTGAGATCGGCTTCGAACACCAGGTTATCCGCGCTGACAGTCGAGCTGAGAAGCAGCGCCTGCTGGCCATAGAGTCTGAGCTCATAGCGCGACAGGAATCGCGTGCCGTCGTGATAGAGCCCCTCTTCACTCGCTTCGCGCGCCACGATGTCGCCGCGCGCGTCGAACACGGCAAACGAATCGCCGTGCTTGAGTACTCGCAGCGGCGTGATCGGCCGCTCCGAGTCGGCGATGATCGGGAACCGCTGGTCGAAGTGCTCCAGGGACGGGTCTCGCGGGCCCTCAGGCAACGATGCCGGCACCTGCCGCGCTCGAGGTGAGCTGTCGATAGAGTCGAACATACGCCGACGCCATGCGCGCACTGCTGAAACGACGCGTGAATGCGTCGCGGCAGGCGCGACGATCCAGTGTATGCGTACGTTTCGTGGCGTCAATCGCCTGTGCGAGGTCATCCACGACGAACCCGGTCACGCCGTCCTCGATAACCTCAGCCACTGATCCGCCGCGGTACGCGACGACCGGCGTGCCGCATGCGAGCGACTCGATCATCACGAGCCCGAACGGCTCCGGCCAATCGATCGGAAACAACAGGGCTCGTGCCTGCCCGAGGAACGCACTCTTCTCCGAATCGGTGATCTCACCGACGAACTCGATCAGCGGATGATTCATCAGCGGGGCGATCTCGTTCTTGAAATAGAGCACGTCACTCGGATCGACTTTGGCGGCGATTTTCAGCGGCCACCCGCACGCCTTGGCGATCGCGATCGCACGATCGACCCGTTTCTCACGGGCGATGCGACCGAGGAACGCCAGATACGAGCCCGGCTCGCGATGAAACTGAAAATCGTGCTCGGGAAATCCGTGATGCACCGTGCCGATCCAGTTCTGATGCGGCAGCGGCGTCCGTTGCGCGTCGGAGATCGACACGAGCGGAAGGTCGCTGAACTCCTCGTAGAGCGGAACCAGATCGTTCAGATCGAGCCGCCCGTGCATCGTCGTCAGATGCGGCGTGGGCATGCGTCGCGCCAGCGGGAAGTGCAGCGGCGCGACGTGAAAGTGGATGATGTCGAACTCGTCGGCGCGCTGCACGATCTGCTCGATCATGAGCATGTGCCCGGCGAGCGGATCCACGCAACCCATCAAGCGTTGCGCCCGTTCACACGCGGGCACCAGCGTCGCCTTCGTGCACGAATCACCGCTGGCAAACAGCGTGACGTGATGTCCCTGGCGAACGAGCTCATCGGTCAGGACGGCGACGACCCGTTCGGTGCCGCCGTAGAGCTTTGGTGGAACACTTTCACTCAGCGGTGCAACTTGCGCAATTCGCAGCTTCCCAGGCGGCCCCAAACGCATGTCCGACTTGCTCTCTCGCCTGGAAAATGCAAGGGATGTACCTCGTCACCTCTTCTTCGACGAGGAACGACGCGCAGGCACCTTCGCGCCCTTCTCGCGCGCCTCGCTCAGGCCGATGGCGATTGCCTGCTTCCGACTCTTGACGCTCCGCCCTGACCCGCTCTTGAGGGTGCCCTTCTTTCGACGCCGCATCGCGGACGCCACTCGCTTCGATGCCGACCGGCCATACTTCGCCATGGATCACCTCACGCCGAGAGTTTGCATGGGCCGTTCCAAGGCACACATCGCAGTTAGAGTTCCCGCGTCATCTCGACCATGGTTCGGCGGAAGCCGAGGCGCTCGAACAGCCGCTGCGCGCCTTCGTTCTTCTGAGCGGTCCAGAGCATCACGCGCGGAGCACCGCGCGCGCGGAGCCAGTCGGTCGCTGCCGCGATGAGCGCGGTGGCAACACCGGCGCGGCGCCCAGCCTCCTCGACGACCACGTCGTGAATGAAGCCGCAGGCGTCACGCAGTTCTTTCCACGACTGTGGCTCGAGGCCGGCATACACGTAACCCACGACCGCGCCGTTCTGCTCAGCGACGAGCACCACGACATCGGCGTCGCGTAATTGCGTGCCGAGGAACCAGCCGTAGCCTTCGTCCGAGCTCTCGCCGGGCGCCATGAAACGTTGCCGATCGAACTCGTAGTGCGTCTTCATCAGCAAGGCGCCCAGCCTGCCGAGTGCCGGCAGATCGCTCCTGGTGGCGGGCCGGATCGCGATCGCATCCGACATGGTCCGAGAGCTCCGCCTACACGCCAACGCCGCCGGGTGCGGCGGCGTCAGAGGGAATCAACGCAGCGCGCCCGGTCTTCTCGGCGGGCGGCTCGGTTGCGGTCACAGCGCTGACGACCACGACCCCGGTGGGTCCGGTAATCACGGCCAGCCTGTCTGTCTGCGTGCGATTGAGGATGACGTCGACCAGCGTCGTGGTGTTGGGATACAGCAGGTCTGGATCACCGGTCGCTGGTGCGAGGGGATCGTACGCGACAAATGTGCTCTTCATGTACCGCACATCCGGCAGCGCGCTGACACCAGTCACTTCGATGATCAGCTTCGCCCCTTCGGCCTTCAGTGCCTGATGGAACTCGGCGAGCTTGCTGCAGTTCATCATGACCACCCGGTGCGACTTGGTCGTCGAATGGGTCGTCACCTGCGACTCGAAATCCTCGTCGAACTGCAGCGTCAGCTTCTCGTGCGGCTTGTTGTCCTTCCCGAGCACGTAGAAATCGATGAAGTAGTCGTCGACCAGATGATCGACATCATCGCGCACGCGGAAAAAGAACTGCTGGTAGCGAGTCCTCCGCTCTGCCGGCATCCGTTCGTAGTTTCGTTCTGACACCTCGTCGAAGGTGCGCCCGATCTGCCGGTACTCTTCGAGTGTCGTGCTCGGCTTGCCCTTGAGGATCGCGACGGCCATCGTGCCGGGGCCGTCGGGTTCCATGAAGCCTGGCGTCGCCGGATTGATGATGCTGCCGTGATTGAAACCGGCAAAGACCGCAAATGGAATGCGATCGAACTTGGTGTCCTGCCACCAGAGCAGCGTTGGTCCGGCCGTTCTGAAATCGAGCGAGCACCCGCGGGTGTTGAGCGACGTGCCCGCGATGCGCACGGTGCCGTCGGTGCCCGGCGCCGCACGCTGCTTGACCAGCTTCGCTTCGACGCCGCCGTACGCCTCGCCGGCGGCCAGCACGAAGGGATAGCAACGCTGTGAATCTTTCCGCTTGTCGCTGAAATACGAAGACGCGCCATGCAGGTCGTAGTTGAAGGACAGCTCCCACTGAAAGGGGCTCGCCGGCTCGAGACCGCGCAGCACCACCTTGCCCGATTCCAGGAAGTCGTCCTTGCGGGAGTTGGAATTGAAGAACGTCGTTCGGAACTTCCCGAGGAAGGATTGGCCGAGACCCGCCAGGTCCGAACCGAAATTCGCGGGCGCGAAACACAGGAGACGATCCACCGGGCAGTCCTCGTCCAGCCGCCGCCGGCGGTTTCG